>JAFDBA010000018.1 GCA_019313505.1 Deltaproteobacteria bacterium | reverse complement strand
ACCTGCCGGTATCCTTGCATGGTAGAGCCTCTGGGCAAGGACATGGTAGAGGGTTTCAAAGACAAGTGACGATTTCCCAGACCCGGATACACCGGTTATGCATATAAAGCAGCCCAGGGGGAATTCAGCATCAATATTTTTTAGATTGTTTTGAGAAGCGCTATTTATGATAAGTTTTTTTTTGCACCCGAGACGCCGGTTGGATGGGACTTCAATATACTTCCGGCCTGAAAGGTACTGGCCTGTTAGCGATTTATTTTCATTCAAAAGCTCTTCCGGGGTACCGGAAAAAACCACTTCACCACCTCTGACCCCGGCGCCGGGTCCCATGTCGATAACATGATCTGATGCATTTATGGTCTCCTCATCATGTTCTACCACAAGAACCGTATTGCCAAGATCACGCATCTGTAAAAGTGTTTTGAGCAGGCGCTGATTGTCTCTCTGGTGCAGGCCTATGCTAGGTTCATCCAGAACATAAAGGACACCGGTCAATTTTGATCCGATTTGTGTGGCCAGACGTATCCTCTGTCCTTCTCCACCGGAAAGGGTGTAAGCGGGCCTGTCAAGGGTGAGATAACTTAGACCCACGTTTTCAAGAAAGCCGAGCCGTTCATTGATTTCTTTCAGGATTCTTTTTGCAATGATCTTTTTTTTGCCCGTCAGTGTTAATTTTTTAAAAAAAATATGGGTGCTTGCCACCGAAAGTTGTGTGATCTCGAATATGGTAAAGCCGCCCATCTTCACGGATCTGCTTGCCCTGTTTAACTTGGCGCCATGACATTCAGGACAGTTACGAAAATTCATATAACGTTTGATTTCTTCTCTGGACTGGTATGATTCTGTCTCCAGATAACGCCTTTCTAATTTAGGGATAATACCTTCAAAGAATTTTTCATAGGTAAAACGGCGATTATTTCGTTCAAAATAGAATTTGATCCGTTCATTATCTGATCCGTACAAAAGGACATTTTTAAAATGATCATTAAGATCCTTATAGGGGGTATAGATGTCAACACCAAAGTGAGACGTCAGAGCATCCAAAAATTCGATAAAATGAACGGTATTCCTGTTGGCCCACAGGGCAACCGCTCCTTCCCTTAGGGAGAGTTCATGATTTGGAATGATAAGATCCGGATCAAACTCAGTGGTTGAACCCAGGCCGTCGCATTTTGGACAGGCACCCTGGGGGGAATTGAAAGAAAAGCTTGCAGGAGTGAATTCAGGATAGCTTATACCACAGGAGATACATGCTGATTTTTCACTGAAAAGAACAGGCCCCATGCCGAGAACGTCCACTGTGACAAGACCGTCTGATTGGGACATGGCCAGTTCTAAAGAATCTGCAAGTCGGTTTTTAATCTTTTCCTTAACGACGAGGCGGTCCACAACCACAGCGATTGTATGCTTCTTGTTCTTGTCAAGCCTGCCCACGTCTTCAATTTCCATGGTTTCTCCGTCAATACGGACACGGGCGAATCCTTCCTTTTTCAGCCCCTTAAAAAGCTTTTCGTGTGTGCCTTTTTGGCCTGAAACAAGGGGCGATAAAATAATAATCCGGGTTCCCTGGCTCAGGGACATAACTTTGTCCAGAATCTGGTCCAGTGTTTGAGAAGTAATCGGTTGTCCGCATTTGTAACAGTGGGAGGTGCCTATTCTGGCAAAAAGCAGGCGAAGATAGTCATAAATTTCTGTAACCGTTCCCACTGTCGACCTGGGGTTGTGGCTGGCTGTTTTCTGTTCAATTGCGATTGCGGGTGACAGCCCTTCGATCATGTCTACATCAGGCTTTTCCATACGCTCTAAAAACTGGCGTGCATAAGTGGAAAGTGATTCCACGTACCGGCGCTGTCCTTCGGCATAAAGCGTATCAAACGCAAGGGTCGACTTGCCGGATCCGGAGATGCCGGTAACCACGATCAGCCTATTTCGAGGCAATTCAACATCGATATTTTTCAAGTTATGTTGTCTTGCGCCGCGTATAATTATTTTTTCAGTGTTCATAGATTAAAACCTGGTCTTTTGGGCCAGGTCAGAGTTATCCGGCTCTGCCTGAAGAATTGCTGCATAAGTTTGAAGTGAACTAAAGTTAAAAAAGGTTGTGCCCGTTGGCCCGTTATGCCCGTTAGCCCGTAATTTAACACCGGACAACGGGCTAACCGGTTAACCGGCTAACCAGATATAGGCACTTTTAACTTGTACGGCTTTAACTAAAACAGCCCCTTTCAGGGGAAAACCAAAGCCGGGTTGTTTGAGCCCAAGATTCTTTACTTTTTTCCGGTGCATACCGCCTGTTGGGCCGCCATATTTATTGCTGCAATCAGACTCCCCGGGTCTGCAATACCGGTTCCTGCAATATCATAAGCAGTACCATGATCAACAGAGGTCCTTATAATCGGAAGCCCCAGTGTGGTATTTACACCATCGTTAAAATGAATCAGCTTAAACGGAATAAGCCCCTGGTCATGATACATGGATACAACGGCGTCATAACGTTTATTTGCTGCGTGATAAAAGACAGTGTCCGGAGGAAACGGTCCTGATGCGTAAAACCCCTGGTTTCCGGCGTCACGTATTGCCGGCGCAATAATATTTTTTTCCTCGTCGCCGAACATTCCTCCTTCCCCCGCATGGGGGTTAAGTCCCGCAACGGCAATGCGGGGGGATTTAAATCCAAACCGTTCATAAAGAGCCTGCCAGGCAAGTTTAATCGTTCTTACTATTTTTTCTTTTGAAAGGATAGCAGGAACATCTCTTAAAGGAACATGAATGGTTACAAGAACCACACGGAGCCTGTCTCCTGCAAGCATCATGGCGAACTCATCAGACTTGGTACGTTCAGCCAACAGTTCGGTATGGCCATTGTAGTGAAACCCGGATAGCTGCATGGCCATTTTGTTTATGGGGCAGGTTACCATTGCCGCAATACGTTTTTTGATTGCCAAATCGGCTGCGGCTGTTATGTAGCCTACCATTGCCCTGCCGGTTTGAACCGTGGGTTTGCCCCATGATGTTTTGTCCGGATCAAGTTCTGAAATGTTCATCACATCAACCACTCCGCATTTATATGTACCGGCATCAGGGTATTTGATAGAATCGAGCTTTAGGGAGCTTTGGGTAATTTTCTTTGCAGCGCCAAGAATTCGGGAATCTCCAATCACAATAGGCTTGCAGACTTCGTAAATCGAAGGGTTTTTAAGGGATAAAAGGATAATCTCCGGGCCGATTCCAACAGGATCTCCCATGGTAATCCCAATAATGGGACGATGTTTTGATATCATCATAGCCTCAAATAACCTGTCCAAGGATGAAATAATAAAAAATTAAATATTATACTATAGAATGAAAAAATAATTTTCAAATAAATAAAAAATTATCATATTAATAAATTTCAATGCCTTGCTATTTATCATAAATGAATTGTTATAAATAAAATGAATCAAGTTCATTTTACTTTAAAAATAAAAGATAATAGAAGAAAACAGGAGATATTGTTATATAACATTATTGTCAATATTCTATGGATAGCCATGGATATGTTTAAAATACTTATAGAAAATAGCATTTAAAAAATAGCTGTATTTAAAAGCGGTTGCCTTTTACACATCAAATAAAACAGATAAAACAATGAGATATAAATTGTTAATAACTCGATAACAAAAAGATAGTAAATCCGAATTATCAGGATTGACACAAAAAGACTGATCTAATAAGTAAACCTGAACTTTAATCAGTATTCAGTATCTTTTCTGATAACCTTCAATAACACCATTAAACCGTTTGATATAGTTACTTAATCCGTTGATTTTCTGAATAATAGGACAATCCCTTTGAAAAACAGAGAGTATAAACTTCCATGAAAGCGATCTGGGAAGAGGCAAAAGCTGACATTAAATTACGTATTCCGGGCCACTGTTTCAGGATGTGGATTGAGCCGCTGAAAATGATAAGATGTGATGAAAATTCTATGGTTCTTTCTTCACCAAACTTTTTTTCCAGGAAAAGGGTTCTTGACAATTATGGCGCATTTATAGAGTCGGAACTGAATAAGGTGGCTGGGAAAACATGCAGACTATTAATTGAGGTTTCCAAAACAAAGTCTATCCAAAAACCGGAAACAAACGATAATTTTCAACTGCAGCTTCCCAGTATGAATGTTTCCCCGCGTAACGGCCGCCTGATGCGAAAAGATTTTACTTTTGATCACTTTGTGGTTGGCGGCAATAATGACTTTGCATATTCAGCATCCCTTTCCCTGGCTTCACGAAAGAAAGTTTCACAGAATTCTTTATTCTTATTGTCAAAAACCGGGATGGGGAAAAGCCATCTTTCCCAGGCCATAGGGCAATACATCTTGTCCGAACATCCTTCGGAACGTGTCTATTATATGACTGCCGAGGACTTTAGTAATGAAATGATTCATGCTTTTCGGCATAACTCCATCAACAAGTTTCAGGGAAAATACAGGAATCAATGTGATGTATTGCTCCTTGAAGATGTTCATTATCTTAGCGGCAAGGAAAGGACCCAGATAGAACTTGCATTAACCCTTGACACACTCTTTGAATCCGACAAGAAAATAATTTTTTCGAGTTGTTGCCTCCCGGCAGAAATACCGAAACTCAATGATAAATTAAGATCACGTCTTTCATACTCTCTTATTTCAAACATTGAACCGCCAAACTTCAGGACCAGAGTCAGAATATTACAAAAAAAAGCAAAGCATAACGGACATAAATTGCCAGAAGACGTAATTAATTACCTGGCCGGTGAACTCACTGAAGATGTGAGGCAACTCGAAAGCGGCCTTATCGGGGTTACCGCAAAATCGTCTCTTTTGGGGTCACCTATTGATCTTATGCTTGCTGAAAGTGTTGTCAAGAATATCGTCCGTCACCGAAAAAATATTACAATAGATGCCATTAAGAAGCTGGTTTGTAAATATCACAGTATTTCCATTGCCGATATTGTTTCAAGCTCTCGGAAACAATCTATTGTTCGACCGAGACAGATAGCAATTTATCTGTCTCGCAGGTATACCGATTCTCCCCTTCAAACCATAGGGAGAAATTTCAACAGATATCATGCCACTGCCCTTCATTCCATCGGTGTTGTTGAACGGGGATTAAAAGAAAACGGTCCAATACAGAAACAGGTTGAATTTCTCTGCAGCAGGCTTGAATCCGGTAAATATTAACCGTCTAAATCTAACTTTTTACGAGACCATCAACTTTGGCATTTACAGATACCATCTTCAGAAAACTTCAAAATATAGTGGGGAAATCCGGCTGTAGCAGGAAAAAAGAGGATCTTGTCTGCTATGCATACGATGCAACCGCTCGCACCTATCTTCCCGATGTCGTCTTATTCCCTCGGAATACAGAAGAAGTATCCGCCGTATTGAATCTTGCCAACTCAGAGGTTTTTTTCGTAATTCCTCGCGGTTCCGGTTCCGGGATGACCGGTGGGTCTCTTGCCGTCAGCGGCGGGGTAATACTTGTGATGGCCCGATTTAGCCGTATTCTTGAAATTGATAAGGGCAATCTTATTGCCCATGTGGAACCCGGTGTTGTTACCGGACGTTTTCACCGGGCTGTTGAAAAAGAGGGACTTTTCTATCCACCTGATCCGGCGAGTTCGGAATTTGCTACTCTGGGCGGAAATATGGCAGAATGTGCGGGGGGTCCCAGGGCGGTTAAATATGGTGTTACCAGGGATTATGTGCTGGGACTTGAAGTTGTCCTTCCAACAGGTGAAATTATAAATACCGGCGTGCAGACCTCCAAGGGGGTGGTGGGATATGATCTGACCCGGCTTCTTATCGGATCCGAAGGAACCTTAGGGATAATTACCAAAATGACATTGCGTCTGTTGCCCCTTCCCGAAGCTGTGAGAACTATGACCGCTGTTTTCGACAAAATAGAGACTGCAGCGGAGACGGTTTCAGAAGTTATTAGACGTGGTATCATCCCTCGAACCGTAGAATTTATGGATAATGCTTCAATTCGGTGTGTAGAAAGCCGGCTCAAGATCGGTCTACCGGTTGAAGCCGAAGCGTTACTGCTGATAGAAGTTGACGGCAAAGTCGATGAGACCGATGTGATCATAAAGCAATTAAAAACAGTGTGCATGTCCCTGGGCGCAAAGGATGTTGAAATAGCCGAGACCAAAGAAGAGGCTGATAATCTCTGGAAAGCACGCAGGGCCATATCTCCGGCCCTGTTCCAGTTTGCTCCGGATAAGATCAATGAGGACATTGTTGTCCCAAGAAGCAGGATCCCTGATATGGTTAGAAGGATAAATTTCTTAAAAGAGAAAACCGGGCTTACTATGGTGAGTTTCGGGCATGCTGGTGACGGGAACATTCATTTTAACATAATGCTTGACAAGAAGAATAAAACGGAGCTGAAAAAAGCTGAGTACGCAGTTGATGCTCTGTTCGACTATACCCTAGAACTCGGGGGGACAATTTCTGGTGAGCACGGGGTCGGAATAACAAAAATCGCGTACATAGAAAAAGAAATCGGTTCTGTTGAACTTAACCTGATGAAAAAGATCAAAAAGGTTTTTGACCCCAAAGGGATATTAAATCCCGGCAAGATCTTTCCAACTCCTTAGTTTTTCAAAAGAGCTAACCGTTTAGCCACTAAGTCACTAAGGCACGAAGAAGGGCAATGAAGTTTTTTTCTGTTTAAACGTGTCACTTATTAAAAATGGCATTAAAAGAATTAAAATATAATCTTTAGTGCCTGCCCGCCATCGGCTTCGCCTCAGGCGAGGCGGGCGGGTCTTCGTGTCTTCGTGTCTTTGTGGCTGAACCTTTACAGTTATACTTCGATCGAGCCCTTAGGTTACTGTATTTTGATAAACATCTCACTAGAAAATATCAAATCCTCCAACAGTTCTATCCGGGTATTTTTGTTGCGATCTATGGTGCAGCGTAGCCTTAACGCACAAAGCTTTTTGCAGATCGGATCCTCAATATTGAAATTGCCGAAACATCCAAGATGATCGTCAATAGAGATTTTATTCATTAACTCCTTTTTCATGCCAAATCCTTTAGCTCCAACAATGAGAGCATTTCCTTATGAATTTTACCGTTGGTTGCAAGAATCTCGTTTTTGTAAATATCAAACGGTTTATTTGAAAAATCTGTTATGATCGCTCCTGCTTCTCTTGCGATCAATTCTCCGGCGGCGGTATCCCAGGGCTTTAAGTTCTGTTCCCAGAATCCATCAAATCGCCCACAGGCTACAAAACAAAGGTCCATGGCGGCCGATCCGAGTCTACGTACTCCCTGAGAGGCTTTCAAGCATTTGGAAAAACGGGTCATCAGGGGATTGAAACAGTCTATTAAATCATAAGGGAACCCGGTGACCAGTAAACTTTCTGAGACTGGTTGTGAATTAGAGACTTTAATAGGTCTGCCGTTGAGTTTAGCTCCTTTACCTTTTACGGCGGTAAAAAGTTCTCCTGTTACCGGGCTTAAGACAACACCAATAACCGTATCACCGCTCAAAGAAAAAGCTATGGAGATAGAGAAAAGACCGAGCTGATGCGCAAAATTTGTCGTACCATCCAAAGGATCGACAATCCATTTATGATCAGCTGTGCCTTTGTTCAGGCCACTTTCTTCCGAGAGGATGGTATGATCAGGGAAAGCTTTTTCAATTGTCGCTATGATTCTCTTTTCTGATCCGGTATCCGCCTCTGTAATAAGATCAAAGGCACCCTTTTTATTGACCTTGAATACCCTGCCGTAGTGCGATAGAAGCACACCTTGGCCTTTATAAGCAGCAGCGATACCGATTCTTTTTGCATGTTCCAGATCCATAAGAGATAGACATTTATTCGGTTGTTAAAAACCTGGTCCTCAGGGCCAAGTCAGAGTTCTTCGGCTCTGCCTGAAGAATTGCTGCAAGAGTTTGAAGTGAACTAAAGTTTAAAGTGAACTAAAGTTAAAAAAGGTTGTGCCCGTAGGCCCGTTATGCCCGTTAGCCCGTAATTTAATACCGGACAACGGGCTAACCGGTTAACCGGCTAACCAGATATAGGCACTTTTAACTCGTAGGTTTTGAGTAAACTATCCCCTTTCAGGGGTAACCCAAAGCCGGGCCCTATGGGCCCAGATATTTACATTTACTTTTATTTAAATGTCAACCATAAATTATTGATGATTGAAGCCATCAACTCTATCCTGATGAGAAATCTTTCCTATGATGTATCGAGGCTTCCATCTTTTCGATCAGGGGCATCAAGGTGGATTTGACGTTGGCTGAGATGGCTATTCCGCCAAGGGTTCCGGTCAGCGCATCAACAATTGTTTGGTCAACGAGATCCTTTTTGTTCAGAACCCGGGTTAAGGGAATATGGTGCAGATTAAGGTCGGCAAGTATATTTTCAACAGATTCGATCTGATCTTTAAAACGAGGATTGCTGATATCGATCACATGCAAAAGAAGGTCCGCGTTGTTAAGTTCTTCTAAAGTAGCACGAAAAGCAACCATAAGGTCTTTGGGGAGGTTTTTGATGAATCCCACGGTATCCGTAATGATGACCTCTATATCTCTGGGAAATTTAAGGCGTCTGCTGGAAGGATCCAATGTGGCAAAAAGTCGGCTTTCAGCCCGAACATTGCTCTTTGTAAGGGTGTTCAACAGGGTAGATTTCCCGGCATTAGTATATCCTATAATGGAAATAACAGCCAGTCCCTTTTTAGTACGCTTTGCCCTTTGCTGCTTTCTCTGTTTCATTACAAGGGACAACGCATTTTCCAGCCGTGCTATCCGCTCACGCACCCGTCTTCGGTTTATTTCCAGCTTTGTTTCTCCTGGGCCGCGGCCGCCGATACCACCGGTCAAACGTGACATGGCGGTGTTTTTTGTGATAAGTCGTGGAAGCAGGTATTTTAGCTGGGCAAGCTCAACCTGAAGTTTTCCTTCCTTTGATTGAGCCCGTTGGGAAAAAATATCAAGAATCAATTGGGTTCTGTCAATTACCTTCAGATCTATTTTGTTAGTAATCGACCGGATTTGGGACGGGTTTAATTCTTGATCGAAGATTATTAATGTTGCTCCTTTCTGTAGTGCCAGAATGATTAGATCTTGAAGCTTTCCCATGCCCATAAGGAATCTGGTATTTAATTTGCGGCGTTGCTGCAGCATGGTTCCGACGATCTCGATGCCACTCGATGCAGTCAGGTCTTCCAGTTCTGCTAAAGAGGCCATGGCGTTATGTCTGGAGATCGTCGTAACACTTACAAGGAGCGCTCTTTCTTTTCCTGTATCTGATTCAAATAAAGACTTTACATGGTCAAGCTCTGCTTCAAGTGACTGGATGAGGTCTATACATCCGATATCCAGTTCGTTGGGATTTAGAGGCTTTAATATTTCAAACGGCTTTCCGGCCGAACTTTTTGGTAAGACATAACCCCCATGAACCTGATGGAGGTCACCCTCCCTGGTCATTGTAATTGCGGCCATGATGTCGAGTCTTAAAAGGGCAAGGTCGGTGAGGTCTTCTCTTGTCAGCGGTTCATTATTAAGGTGGGTGTGTATGCATCTCAGCCCTCTCAGGCGACCTGGAGCCACGCGATATTCACTGGTATCCGGTATGACAATACCATGATGGTTTCCCACAATGACATAGACTATCTTTCCCTGACGGTTTATAAGAAGGCCTATCTGACGGCGAATTTCATGGGAGAGCCTGCTTATATCACGAGCAAGTTCCAATGTGATAAGGAATTGAGGTGGAAGGCGACGGCGGTATAACTTTTCAAGCCTGCGGATCTGACCGGCCTTAAGCCCGCCGGTATTTCCGAAAAGCCTTTTCATTTTTATTTTACCATGAAAAACCAGGTCATTTGTGCCAGGTCAGAGATAGATGGCTCTGCCTGAAGAATTGCTCCAAGAGTTTGAAGTGAACTAAAGTTTAAAGTGAGCTAAAGTTAAGGAATTTTGCCAATTTTATAAAATCATTGGAGCGCAGCGACACCATAACTTTAGGCACTTTAGATCACTTATCACTTTTAACTTGTTCGGTATGTAAAGTAACAGACCCTTTTAGGGTCAAATCAAGGCTTGGTCCTATGAGCCAGGATTCTTTATTCTCTGGCGGCATAATTTTCAAAGCGAGTATATGTGTCCAGAAATGTCAATATGCAGAACCCGGTGGGACCATTTCTTTGTTTGGACACGATTAATTCAGCTTTGCCTTTGTTGGGATTATTTTCATCCCTGTTGTATAATTCATCCCTGTAAAGAAAAGCGACTACGTCGGCATCCTGCTCTAACGCTCCGGACTCTCTCAAGTCTGAAAGCTGCGGACGTTTATCGCTACGTTCTTCCAGTTTTCTGTTCAACTGGGAGAGTGCAACAACCGGAAGGTCGAGCTCTTTTGCCAGGGCTTTTAAAGATCGCGAGATTTCCGAGATTTCAAGATCCCGCCGTTCGGCTGAGGCGCGGCCTTTCATGAGCTGTAGATAGTCAACAATAATAAGGCCGATATCTTTTTCCATCTTTAACCTGCGCGACTTGGCTCTGATTTCGAGAGCTGTAATGTTAGGCGAATCATCAATAAAAATCGGTGCTTGAGACAAAACTCCGGCAGAATCCGTGATTTTTATCCAATCGTCCTGGCTTATAAATCCCCTTCTTAAGCGAGAAGAATCAATTCTTGCCTCGGAGCTGAGCATTCGAAAGGACAACTGTTCCTTGGACATCTCAAGGGAGAATATGGCAACAGGAATGTTTGCATCCACGGCTGCATTCTTCGCGATATTTAAGCCCAAGGCTGTTTTCCCCATACCAGGACGTCCGGCCAGTATGACAAGATCGGATTTCTGGAATCCTGCAGTTAGCTCGTCAAGTTTGGTAAAGCCAGTGGCAACACCGGTTACCAGAGCCCTGTTTCCCTGGCGTTCTTCAAGAACATCAATGTTGCTTTCGATTATTTTGCCGATGGGATAAAATCCCGGCTTGATTTTATTTTCAGATATCTCAAAAATGGAACTTTCAGCAAAATCGATGACGTCGTCAACATCACCTCGATCTTCGAAGCACCGTTTGGCTATGGAATTAGCTTTTTCAATAAGGCGTCTTAAGCAGGCCTTGTTATAGACGATTTTAGCATAATACTGTGCATTTACAGCGAGGGGGACAGTATCTACAAGATTTGCAAGATATGCTGCTCCCCCTATCTCTTCCAGCCGGTCATGCTCTCTTAATATATTGGTCAACGTTACCAGATCAACAGGTTCATTTTTCGAAAAGAGGTCTGATATGGCGGAAAATATTTTTTGATGGGCAGATCTGTAAAAATCCTCCGGCGAAAGGATCTCAAGAACTTCAAGGAGGGTATCGTTGTCCACCAGAATTGCACTTAAAATAGATTCTTCGGCCTCAAGGCTCTGGGGTGGAAGATTATATAGATATGGGTCTTTTCCGGTTTTCAACTTTTTATCTGCCATATCTCAATAGGAGTTTGAAGTGAACTAAAGTTTGAAGTGAGCTAAAGTTAAGGAATTTTATCAATTATATAAAATAAGCGGAGCGCAGCGACTCCATAACTTTAGGCACTTTAGATCACTTATCACTTTTAACTTGTCCGGCTTGTAAGGTAACAGGCCATTTTAGGGTTAAACCAAAGCCTGGTCCTCTGCGTCATGATTCCTTACTCGGGCACCACTTCAATAATAATTTCAGGCTCAACATCCTTGTAAACGCGAATAGGGACTTTGTAGGTGCCAATATTTCTAATGGGCTCATTAAGTAAAATCATCCTTTTTTCTACTGCGATATTTTTTTCGGCAAGGGCATTTATAATGTCACGGGTCGAAACCGAGCCGTAAAGCCGCTCCTCTTCACTCACCTTTGCAGCAATGGTACACATGACGCCTTCAAGTCTTTCTGCCATCCCCTGGGCAAATTCCTTCTCCTTGGCAATCTGGAGCTCAAATTTGGCTTTGTCCTGCTCCATCATTTTGCGATTTTGAGGTGTGGCAGGGACAGCCTTGTCCTGAGGTAAGAGGTAATTACGGGCATAACCGTCCGCCACGGTTGCCTCGCTACCGATTATTCCCAATGACTCGATCGTTTCTTTTAATAATATTTTCATTATAAGTCTCCATTTCTCTTCCTCAATATTTTTTGGTTTCGGCTTGTCCGGGTAAGGCACTTTAAACTTTAACTCACTTTTCCGGCTTGTCCGGGCTCGGTTCTAATTTTCTAAAATTAAGCCACATATCAAACAAGCCAAGTCCTATTATAACGAGCAGTACAGCCTGCTGCAGGGCGATAAGACTGTATAAAAAAACCTTGAGCATACGTGGAAATCTTTTTTTCTCAAAATAGAACGATACAATGGCAATACCTTGAAAAAAATATACTGTTAACATGATTAAAAGGCCGTTTAAGCCGATAATCTTGAATGTTTTCTCAGGTACAAGGAGAAGCAAACCACATCCGATGATGACCCATATAAGAAATTCCGGTGCCTTCCAAGTCTTAAGAGAACCAAATGAAGGGTAAAAAAGACCACGGCTTTTTAATATCGGTTTTGCGACCAGTAGATTTGTCCAGGATACAAAAAAAGTTGAAGCCACTACAAGCGCAGGAATGATTCTAATCAGAACATACTTGATATTCTCCAGTGAATTCGAAATCATGTGGATACTGTTCTGGGACACACCCATGTTTTCGTAAATCTCTAATGTAAGCTTGAGGTTTTTGGATATATATTCTGCTACAAAGGCATAAATCCCTTTGTCTGATAAATTACTGTAAAAGAGCAGGCCGGCGATTCCTACAAATATTACTGAACCGCATGCGTATAGCATTGTCTTTTCAATGGAAAGATCCAGTTCAATAAGTTCACTCAGGACAAAACCGAGCAAAAGAAGTTCAACAAAGAACAAGATGTCGATTGATATTCCACCGAGAACGGTGATCATAACCATGATGGTTATGATCGGGATTATAGCTCCGGTCCTTCTGCCGAGTTTTGAGCGATAGAAAAGAGTTGGCAGGGGGATAAACAGAGAACAGATAAACCCGATAATCGGCATATAAACTGATATTGCAAATATAAGGCTTGTGATCGCAATACCGCTTACGATATCCCTTATTCCAACTTCCAATTAGTTCCCTATTTGTAAATTTTGTGCTTTTTATGGCAAAAAAAAGTTTGATCACACCACGAAGCACACGAAGGTTATATATTTTATTCTTCTTTTCCTTCGTGATCTTCGTGGTGAAAATAAAACCGATCTTTTTTGGTTCTCTTCAAGCCGTAGGCTCTAAGAGCCGGAGACCGGCTTGTAAGGGTTAGGGCCTTAGTTCTTCAATTGTAGTCAATTGTTCCAACAAAAGGCAGAAGGGCAATTGTACGTGCACGTTTGATTGCATGAGTTAAGGTACGCTGGTGTTTTGCACATGTTCCGGATATACGTCTTGGAATAATCTTGCCACGTTCTGTTGTAAAATACCGAAGTGATTTTACATCCTTATAATCTATAACCAGACTGGTGTCGGCACAGAAACGACAAACTTTGCGACGATGAAATACTCTTTTTTTTCTGTTCCCACCGGTCGTTTTTTTTCTGCGGACAAAGGGTGCAACCATTTTATATCTCCTCTACATTACTAACGGATGATGTTGTTTCATTCCCTACAGTTTCATATTTTGGAGTGTCGGAAGGCTTTGTATCAGCGTCAGATTCATCATTTTGGGCGGCTTCGGATTTATCACTTTTTTCGGATTGGGCTTTTTCGGCTTCTGCTCTGGCTATTTCTTCTTTGACGGTTTCAATGTCAACATTTTCTTCGAGCAAGACCGTCATGTATTTTAGTACACGATCATCAATACGGAAAAATCGTTCGATCTCATTTACAAGTATTCCTGTTCCACAGTAATCTAAACGCACATAATAACCACGAGCCTTCTTCTTGATATCATAGGCAAGCTTTTTGGCTCCCCATTCGTCAACCATAACAAGCAGACCGTTATGCTGGGGAAAAAGATCTTTTAATCTTTCAAAAAGGGGAGCGCGCCCTTCTTCAGAAAGATCGGGGTCGATAATAAAAATTGTTTCATACCGTCTCATACAACCTCCTTTTGGATATAAAGCCCTAAATAGAGCAAGGGGCAGTGAAATAAAAACACTAAATCTAAATTAGAAAAAATAGAATGTCAATAAATATTCGTAACCCTTCGTGGATTAAATGTTATCGAGAAATTCCAGGTCCTTGACCTGGGTGTTTTTGGTGCCTATGGCAAGAATTTCGACCTGGCTGTCCTTTTTTTTGCGTAAATAAAGACGGCCTTTATATGCAAATATTACCTCATGGACAGTGGCCCTGCCTTTTTTCCCGAACACCTTTCTTTTAACCAATACAAGGTCTTGATCTTCATTAAGCTTGTGGATGATCTCTTCTCCTTTTATTTTCATGTCATCCGTAAGATCAAGAAAACCGTTAATGGCTCTTTTGTTCACAGATATGTTTTTGTAAAGTGTTTTTAATCGTTTCCGGACAGTGTTATAGCTATTTGTTTTTTGTTTGTTCTCTTTTCGCCTTTCCTTTTCAAAGAGTTTTATTTTTTCCTTTAAAGCATTAATTTCTTCCTGCTTCTCTTTTTGTAGAGCAATATTTTCATCAATATTTTCTTCAAGCGCAACAATTTCTTTTATCAAGTCATCTTCGTTTTTACTGGCTCTGATCCTCTCATTTACAAGCTTTCTTTTTATCTTAATAATTTCAGATATAAGTTTTTGTTTGACTTTTATCAGGTTCTTAAGTTTGCTGACACGATTTTTTTCGGATTCCAGGAGTCGTGCTATTTTAGTCTCTTTTTCAGTGTCCTCCTCCCTGGTTTTTTTTACTCCCCCCCGGTAATAAAAATATAGTATCAGTATGGACACACATATGTAAAAAGCAAGTATGGTGTTTGAAAGCAGGGTGTTGTGCTCAAGTATTACCTCGACATTTAGCACAAGACCTTCATTCATGAGGTTGTAGTTGTCGGCAGCTATTTGCATGGGGTCATGGGGCAGGATGGAATTTTCTTCGTCATCAAAAACAGTTGGGTATAAAATGGTATTTTTTTTCGTGGTAACGGTTACATTTGCCTTCACTCCCCAAGATAGTATTGCCTTGCTTTGAAGATACCGGTTAATATTATTGTTTATGGCATCTTTTAGTCTCACACTGCCATCAAACAAAGGGCGGGTATCCCCGGTATAAAGGTCTGCAATTTTCTTTGCGTACCGCCTTTTAAGATGGCTTTCCATCGATTGTATCGAGAATATATATAAAATTGGCGGCAAAAGAATGCATAAGATAAATATTTTAAACGAAAGGTATTTCAAAACCACATCCTCTGTTTGTGGATTGTTTGTTATTTAATCGATAAATCAAACCACGAATGAACACGAATACACGCCAATAAAAAAATAAATGCGCACCACCAATTTAGGCATAAAACACGTATTTTTTATATATGTTCATTTGTGTCTATTTGCGGTTAAAAAAAAACACGAATGAACACAAATACACACGAATTTAAAAAAGATAACATATTAGGATGTTAGACATTTCAGAAAACTTTAGTCACTTTAGATTACTTTTCACTTTAAACTTTCAATGGGATAATATCTGCTTTGCATTATCAGCTCCGTCAAAGTTTTGATCTATACTCAGAGCCTTTTCCAGCTCTATCCTTGCGCGATCTTTGTTCCCTTTTTTATGAAAGGCCAGGCCAAGATGATAATGCACAATTGCATTATCAGGAATTATTTCCAGGCTGTCCGTAAATTCACCGATGGCGCTGTCGTACAAACCTTTTTTGTAATAGACCAGGCCCAGTGTATCCATTACATTAGGGTTATTGGGGAATTTTTCTTTTACTTTTTGAGCAAGACCCAGAGCTTCATTCATATTTATATTCTGAACTGCAAGCAAATAAGCAAGGTTGTTGGCGGCAGGAGAAAAGTCCGGGTTAATATCGAGAGCTGCTCTATAGTGTTTTTCTGAAAGATCGAATCTTTTTTGCATGTCGTAGATGGTACCCAAAAGCATGTGGGGCGCTGCCTGTTTTGGATTTTTTTCCAGAACAGTTTTGTACTGGTTGATGGCTTGATCCTCTTTTTTTCCCATAAGATATATTTTGCCAAGTGCATAATAAGGCTGCAGGAAATTCGGATTCTCTTTTAAAGCGTTTTTAAACGATTCTTCGGCTTGCTTTACTTTCTGCTGGGCAAGGTATAGCCCCCCTTTTAAATTATGGATAATGGCCATTAGTTCAGGGGAATCTTGTACCTTTTTCAGCTTTTTATCACATGTTGAGATTGCTGTTTCGAACTCTTTTTTGGCGGCATGCACAAGAATAATATTGGTAAATACATCCATAAGTTTTGGGTTTATGGAGATGGCTTTATTAAAGTTTGTAAGGGCAGGATCATACTCTTTCAGCAAACGTTGCAAAAGACCCAGTCGAAAATAGCCTGTAGGATTATCCGGTGCAAGTTTGATCAATGATTCAAACGTCTCCTTTGCTTCCCTATATTTTTTTTGATACATATAGGCATTGCCTAAAATCAGCTTTGCCCGGTAATTTTCAGGCGTGGTTTCAAGAACTTCTATACTCTCCTGCTGAGCAAGATCAAAATTGCGTTCCCGCAAGTAAATTTCGGCTAATAGGAGTTTTGCCTTTAAGAATCTGGGGTTTAATTCAATAGCTTTGACCGCAGCATTCTTTGCTGTTTTTGTGTCTCCAATTTCTAAATGGGCAATACCCTTGAAGTAATAGGCTCGGGCAGATCTTGGCTCTTCCTTGATCAGTTGGGCAAACAATTCGATTGCTTCTGCAAATTTGCGCTGATATATAAGAAGCTCTCCTTTTAACATTCTGGTCGAGAAATACTGTGGCCTTTGCAATAAAATTTTTGAGATATATTTTTCACCATCCTCAATATTTTTATTCTTGACATAAAACCTGGCAATGGAATCCATTATCCGGATATCTTCAGGCTGAATGTCAAGGGCCTTTTTGTACATGGACAGACTTTTATCCTTGTTGCCGGTAACATCGTAAAACCCGGCGATAACCATATAAAGCTTTATATTCTTTGGGTTGGTTTCAATTGCCTTAAGATATGATGCCTCGGCCTTGTTACTTTTTTTCCGGCTGAAATAAAAATTTCCAAGGGCAATATATAGATCTGTGTTTTCCGGATTCATTTCAATGGTTTTCTTTATCTCGACTTCTGCACGGTTGTACTTTTTATGATGGTCGTAGAAGCTAAAAAGGGCGAGATGAGGGTTTACGGCTTTTGGATCTATGGCAACCGCCTGCTTTAGAATCTTTTCAGCTTCTGCAAGCTTTCCCTGGCGAGCCAGCAATCGGGATAAGCCGATATAGGCACGGGTTTGTTTGCTATCGAGTTCAACTATCTTTCCAAGCATTGATGAAGCTTCATACAAGTTTTTTTCCTGCTCCAGGATACTGCTAAGCAAAAACAGCGCTTCTATATTATTTGGCTCTTTGGTTAGAACCGCATCAACTTTTTCACGGGACTCTTTTATTTTTTTCCCTAATAAATAGAAAGTAGACAACTTCAGTTGAGCATTGGTGTTATCCGGATCAAGCTTTGCAACCATTGAATAGGCATTGAAAGCTTCTTGGGGATTTCCGAGCTTAAGGTATGTTTGGCCAAGCTTTGTATAGGCCTCGATATATTCAGGATCGATCTGAATAGCATTTTTGAATTCAATTTCCGCGCTTTTATATTCCCCCTTTTCAAAATAGGCGCTGCCTTTTTCAAGATAAGATACTTTCTTTTCTTCATTTGATGAACAACCACACAACACAGTGAATACAAAAAGATAAAGAACAAGAAAAATTTTCAAACGGCCCATTATTTGACCTCCACGGAAATATATTTGTATTACCCAACCCGGACAAGCCGGAACCAAGAAATATTTGCCACCAAGACACAAAGGATTTTGTTATTCTTTCTTAGTGCCTTAGTGGCTGAACTATTGCAATTCTACAAGCCTCGTATCAACCTGATATTCAATTCATATCTCTACCATTAAAATGAAATATTTTTCAACAAAAACATTTGTGAAATAAATTACATAAATTTTATGTAATTGTAACATTATTTACATAAAAAGCGGCCTCCCTCTGACTAAGATACAGGCAGTAATGTCCGTTGTGAACCTATATAACCAACTAATATATATAATAAATAAATATAATAATAAATAAATTTAAATTAAATTTTCTTCTGGCACTTACTTTGCAACACCCATATAGAAAATAGAAAAAAATTAATGCAGATTTTAGGTGAGAACAATTTTGGTATAGGAGGAAAAATGAAAAAGTTATTGGTGTT
>JAFDBA010000152.1 GCA_019313505.1 Deltaproteobacteria bacterium | reverse complement strand
GTTAAAAGGGAACGATACCCTGAGTTAAGTTGCGGCTATATGATACAGGCGCGGATAATTGCCTATGGAACTGTCCAATATCGACAATGCCGAAATCGCCAAGTTTGCTATCATGGCCGACTATTGGTGGAACCGCAACGGCGTATTCAAGTCACTGCATGACATCAATCCTGTCCGGCTTGAATATATCTGTTCCAGTGCAGGTTTAAAGGGCAAAAGCGTTCTGGATGTGGGATGCGGCGGTGGGCTGCTGACAGAGTCTATGGCTGCTGCCGGTGCCCAAGTTACAGGTATAGACATGGCCGCACCGTCTCTGAAAGCCGCGCAGACACACATGCAACAGAGCGGATTGCACATCGATTATCGAATAGATACGGCCGAACACCTGGCACTGACCCACGCAGGACGATTCCATGTGGTCACCTGCATGGAACTTGTGGAGCATGTACCCGATCCGGCCTCCATAGTTAAGGCCTGTGCCTTGCTGGTCCGGCCGGGAGGGGATCTGTTTTTTGCTACGATTAACAGGACGTGTGTGGCTCTGCTGCTGGTAATTCTGGCATCCGAGTATATTATTGGCATTGTTCGTAAAGGCACTCACACCTACAGGAAATTAGTGCGCCCTGTTGAAATGGAGAAATGGGGAAAGAGCGCCGGGCTCACACTTATGGACATATCCGGTCTACGCTATATTCCATTTGTAGGATACTGTGCTCTGTGCCGCAATACCTCTATGAACTATATGATGCACTTTACCAAAACAGGCTGAAATCCTTTCTTATTACGTGAAGTTTTGTAATCGTGAAATAGAGAAAGGAATTAATTCCATGGCCCTTTGGAAAGACCTCAAATGGTATGACGCCAAAAAACGAATCGAGCAGATGGATGATTATGTCCAACAGGCAGGTCAAGCCAGGTACGGTTTAAAAACTTATGGTGAAACTGAAAAGATGGATGCTGTGACCCGGCATTTTAACCGGGTGGCGCTAAAATACGATTTCATGAATTCGCTGCTTAGCTTCGGCATACAGCATATGTGGAAACGAAAAGCAATCCGAATGCTGGCCCTGGAGCCAGGTGACCGGGTAATCGACGTTTGCGGCGGCACAGGAGATCTGGCCCGTCTTGCAGCTTCGCGCATCGGCCGGAAAGGCAAAGTGGGTATCTATGACATAAACCGGGCCATGATGGAGGTCGGCAAACGAAAAATTTCTGAGATTCCATTAACCAGGCGCATCTTTTGGGTTCAAGGCGATGCGGAAAAAATAACCTTTTCGGACAATAGTTTTGACGCGGCCATGGTGGGATTTGGTATCCGCAATTTGACCCATCTGAAAAGGGGATTTCAGGAGATGCACCGGATTCTCAAACCTGGTGGCAAATTGCTCTGCCTCGAGTTTTCCAAACCTACTAATTCAGTTTTCCGCATGATTTATGATTTTTACTCGTTCAATATCATGCCTGTGATAGGTCGGTTGGTTGTAGGCTCGGCCGAATCTTACGCCTGCCTGTCAGAAACCATACGCATGTTTCTGCTGCCTGATGAGCTTACAGCAATACTCGAAAAAATAGGCTTTTCAAACGTTACCCATCAAAAAATGACCAACGGGATTGCGGTTGTTCATTTGGGCATCAAGAAGTAAAATGATAGACAATTATTTTTTTATCCCCAGCATTCCAGCATTCCAGTATTCTATTCCGATGCCCCAAAGAGGTTGCTATTAAAAGATCTATAATTTCAACCAATTGTAGAATTTCCGAGACGTTTACCCATGTTGTGATATAAGTTTTATAAGAACAATCACAAAAGTTGCCAAGGGATAATAACTGGCTTTGTTAAACAGAGCGATGGCCTTGGTGCGTTCTTTGGTTTCATTAAGCACCAGGGCCGGAATCAGAAGAAGGTAAAGATTTATTGCTATTATGACAATAAAATAAAACGATCCAAAAGAGATAGGAGATATTAAAAAAAGAACAAAGTTCATGAAAAAGGCAGAGACAAGGGAAACCATAATAATAACTCCGGCACGTTCTATCCCAAGCCTTACCGGTATAGTTTGGGCTTGGAAATACGTGTCTTCTTCTATGTCTGTCCAGTCTGCGGGTATATTCTGACCACCGATTTCCCAGAGGGAAATCCATAAAAATAAAGCAATTAAAAACATAGGGGAAGGATTAGGGTTGACTGCAAAAACCGCAGCGATAGCTCCACAGGATTTGACGACACCATTGACTAGGGTGCGAAAAGGGCTGACCGTCAACATGATGCAGTAGATGATTTCAAGGATACAAGCTGTAATGAAAATAAAAGCACAGACAGGATTTAGCAGGTATGCTCCAAGTAATGCCAAAAACGCCCAGGTCAATGTCCATATCAAACCTTCTTTAAAACTTAAAAGACCCATTGCCATTGGGTGACGAACCAAAACACCATCCAGGTAATCATCCGAGTCGCCATAGCCGCCTATACTGACTTTTTCTTTGTCGGGTTTATAATCAACTATATCGTTTAAAGCGTAGACTGCTGTGTAACCGGAAAATACGGTTATCAAACCAAGCAGGACAATCCTAATAGAAGGAAATTCTCCAAGGCAAAGTAAAGCCCCAAGTGCGGGCATCGCCATATCTATCAGTCCATGGGGCGTTCTGGAAAGCGCCCAGAAAAGTTTTAAGCGGGATAGACCGCTATATGAGCGGGTAGGCTGTGTTATCGACGTATCCTTCATTTCGATCAAGATACTCCATAGGTAAAGAAAAAATGAACTGATAACGTAGGGTCATGATACGGATTTATCTATATTTTATTTTTAAGTGAGCCCTTAACACAAACATGTCTTATAAAACAGTAGAATTCTATTTGTCTCACATCCCAACCCTCCCTTTTCTTCACCGAAATTTCGATGGCATGTTTATTGCTTTAAATGAGATATGGTTGACATGATATTTGAATAGCAGCGCTCATTCTAATTTTTAATTAACTCGTAAAAAGTCCGATTTAGACGGTTTCGTAAAAAGTCCAAATTCAAGGCGTGCAATTTTTGTAATCATGAGGCGTACTTATTGTACGTTGAATGATTACGAAATGCAGCACAACGCAGAAGTTGGACTTTTTACGAAACCGTCAATTTTTAATGATTCTTTATAAGTACAATATACATTCATGTAAAGGAAATATGCCATGATGAGATTAAAAGATTTAAAACAGAACTCAGATCTACTAAATGCCATAGACTGGGGAATGACTCCGGAAGAGGCCGTCCGGCTGTATCTTGAATGGGGAAACAATTGGGCCAGCGGTAATTACGTAGTCAGATCAAAAGAAGATGTTACCCACTATTTTGTGGTAAATACCTGGGGAAAAACACCTATAATCTATCTTATCCGGCGCAATTCTGAAGAAGCAGTGGAACTTGCAAAGATTGATATGCCGGAGGCTCAAAAAGCACATTTTCTTGAAGTTAATGGTAATTTCAAAGGGGTTTATCCGGTTGATGGCGAAGTAAAAAACTGGCTCAAACAGCAGCTCAACTTAGGGAATAATTAGGAGGAATAAATATGGAAAAAAAAGTACTGGCTGCCATGAAAAAGGCAGGTAAACCTGTTCGGCCGGGTGAGGTGGCAAACATGATCGGCGAGGAGAGTAAAGCGGTTTCAAAGATAATAAGCAGTATGAAAAAGAAGGGTAGGGTGGTTTCTCCAAAAAGGTGCTACTATATACCCAGCGACGTATAGAAGAAGACATAGAAACCACATTCTGTATCAAAATTAATTTTGATACAAAAATGTCTCATAAGACAAAATTAAGCGCTTTCCCAACATGCATAATTACAAAAAAAAGCGACAATTTCAAAAAATATTTTTAATATTAATGAAAAATCAAGTTAAATAGGACGCAGATCTTCGCAGACCCGCCTGCCATGCGAGCTCGCCAGCCAGCCAAGCAAGGCGGTCCGGGGCACAAGCGGGCAGGTATGCACAGATAATATTGTTGTTTTACAATTTAAGAATCTTGATAATCTGTGTTCACCTGCCCGCTCGTGCCTTGCAATGGCAGGCGGGTCTGTGTCCAAAATAGGGATGTTATATTTGTTGCAGAAATTTTAAAATTTGATAAGAGTATATTTTGAGATTATGATTTTCTTCAAAAACCCTGTCAACCCCAAGCAAATGCATAAGCGAGAAAACCAATTACATTAAAGGAGGATAATATGAGTTTTGAGTCTTTTGAGGAGATTATCGGTTTTGCCATAGAAAAAGAAAAGGAAGCCGCCGCTTTTTATACGGATGCAGCGAAACAGACCTCTTTTGCAGGCGTCAGGGAATCCTTGGAAGAGATGGCCGAAGAAGAGAAAAAGCATCAGTCCATGCTTGAAAATTTGGAAAGTAATAAGAATGCGCTGGAAGAATATAAATTCAAATGGATACCTGATATGAAACGGAGCGACTATATGATCGATCTGCAATATCAGGATGGAATGAGTTATCCGGATATTTTACGGCTGGCCATGAAGCGGGAAGAACAGGCTTTAAAAATGTATAATGAACTGCAGAAAAAGACAGATAATGCCGAGCACATTAAAGTCCTCAAGGTGCTTTGCCAGGAAGAAGCAAAGCACAAACTTTTTCTTGAAACCCTTTACGATGACCATATGGCTGAGCTGGGAGATTAGTCATTTTATTTTGCCCTGAAAAACCTGGTCCTTTGGGCCAGGTCAGAGTTCTCCGGCTCTGCCTTGGAGTTTTGTGTCTAAAATCACAAATTCCAAGCACCAAATCTCAAATAAACCCGCCTGCCATTGCAAGGCACGAGGGGGCAGGTCTCAAATTGTTTGTAATTTGTAATTTGATATTTGGGATTTCAATAAGTCAATGAACTGCCAATAAAGCAAATCCCCTCTGGGAATAACCAAAGCCTGGTCCTTTGGTCTATGTTTTTTACAATCATCAGGGAGAAAAACTAAAAGACAGATGACCGGTGACCAATGACAAATCTTAGAAATCAGATACAAGAGCATGGACCTATCTGAAACGTTGAACGCGGATTTCATCGACGCCCAGTATAAACAGTGGAAAGCCGATCCCAACGCGGTATCTCCGGACTGGCGTTTTTTCTTTGGGGGCTTTGAATTGGCCGGCGGCCAATATAGAGAAGCCGTTACCGTTTATGATGAAGATCAGGCGTTGCAACAATCCAGTGTGCAAGCACTGATATTCCGTTATCGTAATATCGGCCATTTGCTGGCCTGTCTGGACCCGCTTACGTCCTGTCCCACCGACCATCCTTTACTGAACCTGGCTGCTTTCAATCTTACCGTAAAAGATCTGGATACGATGTTTTATGCCCAAAGTTTTTCCAAAAGCAACCGAGCTGCGCTGCGGGATATTATCAATATTCTTAAACAAACCTACTGTAGATCCATTGGAGTAGAATTTATGCATCTGCAGGATCCTGATGAACGCCGCTGGTTGCAGGATCGCATGGAACCGGTTCGAAACCGCCCGGATCTTAATCCTGAGGATAAGCTTAGAATTTTGGAAAAACTTTATCAATCCGCCCTTTTTGAACAGTTCCTTCACAAAACATATTTGGGCCAGACACGGTTTTCCCTGGAAGGTGCTGAAGCGATTATTCCCATGCTTGATCTTCTTGTCAGTTTC
>JAFDBA010000017.1 GCA_019313505.1 Deltaproteobacteria bacterium | reverse complement strand
CTGACATTCATACTTGCAAATAATGTTGAATCCCTCATCGGCATACGGTTTGTTCAGGGGATAGCGTCAGCCATGATAATGCCGGCGGTTCAAGCCTATATCGGAGATATCACACCACCCGGCCGTGAAGGGTTTACCATGGGCTTGTTTAATATGTCCATGTTCCTGGGTCTGAGCATCGGTCCCCTGATCGGAGGAGTAATACGTGACCGCTTCAGCCTCGACACCTCTTTCGCATCCATGGGCTTTCTTGCTCTTGCAGGCTTTCTATTAAGCCTGTTTTTACTTCCTCCTACAAAATCTGAGCCCGTTGTTAACCGGGGAACAGAGCCATTAGAGTGGAAATGGCTTCTTTATGACAAGGATATGGCAGGGCTTTTTCTTTTCAGGCTCGCTTATGCCGCATGTATCGGGGTCATCTGGAGCTTTCTGCCTATTTTGGCAGATACCGAGTTTTCACTCTCGAGTTCATCCATCGGAATCCTTGTAATGTTAGGGGTTTTTTCCAGTGGTATGCTTCATGTCCCTATGGGTTTTTTAGCAGACAGGGCTAACAGAAAAATGATGGTTATTATTGGAGGATTGATTATCAGTTATGCAATTTTCTCTTTTGAATGGGCAGACAGCTTCAACGATCTGGTAACGGCCAGTGTATTGTTCGGTTTAGGGGGAGGTGTTTCAATGCCTGCACTCATGGCACTGGCTGTTTTAAAAGGGAATTCAACCGAGGCAATGGGATCCGTTATGGGGCTTTTGGCAATGGCTCATAGTCTGGGAATGCTGACAGGCTCATTGCTTGCCGGCTTGATGATGGATATTTTCCAACTCCGGCTGGCTTTTCCATCAGGAGGCGCAATCATGATCCTTTGTGTGAGCCTGTTTATCGTTCTCACTTACCATAAAAAAGCGGCGCCGGCTCGGGCAGATTCGAGAACCGGTCCTTTGGATCTCGAAGGATGACCCATTAGAGCTAAGTTGTTTTGTAAACATCAATAGGTTACATTTATGCCGTACAAGGCTGTTTAGAAAGATGAACATCGAACATCGAACGTCCAACATCGAATGTTGAATGAAAGACAAAAACTAAGGACAAGAATTCTATTTAAAAAACTTAGGAAAAACCCAAAGATAGTTGGGAGTTATTCTGAAGGTACCATCAATTTTAAAATAATTTGAGGAGCGAAGCGACATCATTATTCGACGTTCGGCGTTCGATGTTCGACCCGCCCGCCTCGCGTTGCGAAGCATTGCGGGCAGGTGTTGGACGTTCATCTTTTAATATGTTCAACGTTCATCTTTTTCATAAGGTTTGCCGCACTCTTTGCAACAACCGTCCGGACCGATCACGCCGATGCAGCTTTCATCAATACATAACGTGCGCTGTTCCCACTCTAAATCCGCATCGGATTTCCCTGCTCCACTTTCCGCAACTTCCTCTAATTCTTCTTCTGTTACAACCTCTTCTAAATTCTCTATGGCCGGTTCTTCTTTTGTTTCATCGGAAGGCCCCCCTTCAAGAGGCAATCCGCATTCCTTACAACAACCGTCCGGACCGATCACGCCTATGCAGCTTTCATCAATGCATAACCTTCGATTCTCCCATTCTATATCGATCTGTGATTTATCTTCTTTGTTTTCCATTTTTCCAAAACCCATTATTTTCGCTCAGTATGCCCGATTAAACCAATATTTCTTTTAACCGGCACGAACCCTAAGTGGTTTATGATCGTTCTGCCTCTACCCTCTCTGATCTCTTATAGCAAAGGCTCCTTCTATTGCATGCTTCAATACAGTATTATTGACCGGTTTGCAAAGATGACCGTCAAATCCAATATCCTTAAGTTTTTCAGGTTTAAACTCTGAAATATATCCGGACAAAGCATAAATAACAGCCGCTGAGTCTGCATCTCTAATTCGCCTGCACAATTCGGTACCGTCTATCTCCGGCATTCTTAAATCTATTATTATGAGCTGAAACTCTTCATTTTTTATTTTGTCCAAAGCATCCTTACCGCTACAAGCAAGCTCAACCGTGTATCCAAATTCAGAAATCATCTTTTGCAGAAAGACCCTAATGGCTTCATCATCATCTACAACTAAAACTTTCTTTTCAATCATAATCTTGCAACCGTTTCCTTGGACAGAACATTTTTTTAAAAAGTTAAACTTTTACCTGAATTTCGCAGATTATAAGAGTTGAGCAGATTATGTCAATTAAAATGAAATATGCACTTCAATTATTTCTTCATCTTAGTTCCTTATTTATAATTTTTGCGTTTTTTATGGCAAAAAATATGTAAATTTATTGAGTGTGAAGTGCCTAAAATTAAGGTATTCTGTCAATTTTATCTAAAATAAATAGCCGGAGCGTAGCGACTCCTTAACTTTAGCTCACTTCAAACTTTAGATCACTTTTAACTTGAACGGTTTATCCGGGTTAGGATCTAGGAAAATAATAAATCCACAATAAGATAAACTCGTAAAAAGTCACGAATTCAACTATAGATGGCTAAGTAAAAAGTTCATATACAAGGCGTAGTAGATGGGACTTTTTACGACGCCATCAAAGTTCTTCAGGCGTGAATGCCACAACATCATCAATATTGGTTGTATTTGCAAAGAGCATAACCAGACGGTCGACACCAAGAGCAATACCGGATGCTTCCGGCATAAATTGCAATGATTCCAGAAATTTTTCGGGCAAGGGATATGCCCGCGATCCGGATTCCCTGCGTATTTTTTCTTCGTTCTCAAATCTTGTTCTCTGCTCAACAGGATCGTTCAGTTCTGAAAAGGCATTGCACAATTCCAGACCACTTATGTAAAGCTCGAACCTTTCGGCCATGGAACGGTTTTCCGGTTTTAGTCTTGCCAGGGAAGCAGCTGAAGCAGGGTAATCATAAAGAAAAAGCGGTTTTTTGTGCCCCAGATTCGGTTCGATGTCAAAAGCCATCACCTGGTCAAATCGATCCTGTAAAATCGCCGTTTCCATGGAAACAGATGAAAATTTCTCAAACGCATCTGTCACCGACATTCTGGACCAGGGAGCGTTAAGATCGATGCTGTTGCCCTGGTAAACCAGAAAATTTTCAAAACCGGATCGGCGAGCCACAAACCGTATCAATTCTTCACACTGCTCCATCATATTAAAATAATTATGACCGGCGGTATACCATTCCAACATAGTCATTTCAGGGAGGTGCTTTGGGCCCCTCTCTTTTTGACGAAAGCATCGACAAATCTGAAAAATGCGCGGATATCCGGCAGCAATAAGCCGTTTCATACAAAGCTCCGGTGAAGTACGCAAAAACCAGTCACCTGAAACTTCGGCATCAATATGGGCTTCAGGCGCAGGAGCAGGAATCCTGCAGGGTGTCTCGATTTCAAGATAGTCATTATCAATAAAAAATGTGCCCACTGCCTGAATGATTTTGGCCCTTATCCAAAGGTTTCTTTTTATGTAAGATTGTCTGCTATTTTCCATGAAGATTATCTGCAATTATCACGTTTTTGTTAGGCGTTTATTTGATAATTTTGTGCCTTGTTGACAAATATTTTTTGGTTCTCTACGAGCTTACTTTTTTAATTTTCATATTGACTTTATGGACGAATTATTATAGACTATTGTATAAATTGTCTGGTATGAAGGTTTCTCTCCATTTACCCCCCACCTTAAATAAATAAGGAGGTGAACACAATAAGTTGTCGGCTATAAAGATTTTTTATCCCTTTTATCCCACCCCTAAAAAAACAGAGAGGTTATAAAATGCGTCGTCTAACAAAAAATCAAACAAAATTCAAAATTATTGCTATTTTCGCACTTCTGGCGTTTGCATCAACTACTTTTGCTTCAGGATTGTCTGTTGGCAAGATAATCCCTAAAGGTAAGGTTATTTTATTTCAGGGAAACCAGAAGGTTGGAGAGTTCAGTTCTGAAGCACCTTTTCCCGAAGGCACCCTCTTATCCGTCCAGGGCGAGTGCGGTGTCAAATTGAGCGACCTTTATCTGGTGGCAACAGACAAAAGCCTGTTTTCCGTTACAACAGATCCCAACTCCCGCATATTGGCTGTTAAAACCGGAACTGTATATTTTGCGCTTTCCGCCATGCCCCATGCTCTGGTGTTCCAAACACCAGGTGGTGTGGTGACCACACATCAAATTTTACTGGATGCATCTTCTGAACCCGGCTTGCTGAAAGGCTATGTATCGGTTGCAGACGGCATTACTAATGTCGGAGTATTTGAAGGCGGGTCGATGTTATTGTCGATTGGCGATGGCGCCACAAAAAAGATCAACGCCGGCAAAGAACTCAGATTGGCTCAGGCAGGTCTGTTTGGAGATAAAGAGAAAGCAACAAAAGGTGCTGGTAATGATGAAGCTGCCGCTAAGGCTGGAACAAGTGCTGCTGAAGGAGCGGCAGGAGCAAGTGCTGCTACAGGATTAAGCACAGCTACAATCGTCGGAATCTCGGTAGTGGTCATAGGTCTAGGAGCCGTGGCTTTATCTGGTGGTGGTGGTGGTGGTAGCAGTAGTACTAGTCATCATTAAACTTCTACACATCACTAAAAAAATCAAGGAAGCCCATCTTTTAAAGATGGGCTTCCTTAAAAAAAGCGTAGAAGATTTGCGCCTCCCTTTGTCAAAATTGAGGTATTACTTTTTTTGCACTACACCGTATGCTTCGTATAAAGCAATCAATTCTTTCCGCCATTTTTTTGTTTCAACATGGCCCTTTTCGATTTGCATATTACCTGACCGAATAAGATAAACATCATTTTTTTCAAGCCCGATCATCTTTGTTTTGAATCCGTTTAACAACATTTGTGCACCATTAATATAAATTTTGTGTAGATGCTTAATTTCATCAGTTTCAACATGACTTTTTACTAATAGTTCAAAAAATCGTTTATAATCCGGAATAACACGATCTTTCAAAGCAAAACGGACCGCTTCATCCGTGGTATAGTTTTTTCCTGTAACCGCAGCATATTGTTTGAGAGCATCAATCTCCAATTGCGAAATACCAAGTATGTCACTATTTACATATGTCGCCAGGTCATAGGCCATCCTGTTAACACAACCATTTAAAAATAAAACAACCCACAATGATACGCCGATGAAAGCAATCTTCTCATATTTCTCAATTTTAACCTCTTGTGCTTGCAAAAAGATTAATACCCGAATTCGTAATAGTTTTGTTCTTTGAAACAAATCGATTTCAAACAAGCGTCACTATTTCCCAAAATCTAAAGTTTTACCTAAATTTTATTTTTCCCCAAAACAACGACCCATTAACCATCAATTAAATACGTTCATTATTTGTTAATTTAACCGGTACTAAAATAATATCCAAAAGATTTATTTCATCTTCTTCCATGTATGTGTCAGACATGTCAGTGAATTGAGAGGGGTGAGATATATTATGCTTCATGGGATTTGCTTTGTTTGTCATGTTTTAATGGGATGAAAAAATTATTAGAATACCTGGGTAATTGTGATTCCTGCCGTGACAGCAATCTGGTAAAGAATTTGGGTAATATCCTTAAAATCCCGCAAATAGGCGGGTCTAATAATCTTTTCCGGTACCAGGATCGTATCTCCAGGATAAAGCTCGGCGTCTTCAAATTTTCCCCAAAAACCCCAACGTTTTTCTTGAGAACTCCACGCAACACCAGACGAAGCCCCTCCTTGTTTACTGACAACAATTCCGTTGGATCTGATAATATACATTGTTTTCTCATTGGCATTGTTATTTGGCCCACCTGTTTTGTCCAGATAGAATTTTACTTCCGGATGTGTTGGATCGAATAAAAATGATGTTGGGTTGTATACAGCTCCAAGAACGCTTACCGTGCCCGGTTCACCGGGAATATGTATTGTATCTCCGTTTTTAAGGATTATGTCTCTTTTACTGTTCTTCAAAATATCAATTGGGAGTAAATCGACAACAACCCGTCCGGATGCTTTGGCCTGTTTTAATTTGGCAATTAAAATATCCTGGGCTGCAAAGAACTTTTCCTGGGCTGCAAGGTCCTCTGCTGAAACAGCAGTCTGCATCTTCTCTGAGGACATCCTGGCGATTTCTGCCTCCAGTTTCTGCTGTAAATTTTCTATCCGCTCCTGCTGGATCTCCCTCACTGATTCCCTGGTAAATACACTGCCCCGCAAATAGGCATAGTCCGTGTATCCACCGGCGCGTTCGATAACATCACTGATCTTTTCATTTTTTCGAATCAGGTATTTGCCCGGCAAATAGACTTCACCTGTAATAGTCACGCTTTTCTCTTTATCCAGCCATTCAGGAATCTGCTTGATTGTCACCACATCAAAAGGTTGCAGCTTTATGTTATGTAAAGGATCATTTTTCAATGCCAAGTTGACATTAAAATTTATTATCGAGGTCTCCACTCTTTTGTTGTCTGTTATATAATATCTGACCAGTTCAGCTTCCTCCATATATGCAGCATCTTTCACATTACCGGCCATGAGGATCAGATCCTTGGTATTGATATTGGCAGCATAGGGATACTTTCCCGGAGTACCGACCATTCCTTTGATTTCTACATTGTATTCTTCTATAAACTCAGACTTACTGTGGAACACTACCAGATCTTGGTCCTCTAATAGTAGATTGTGCTTGGGATCTTCATTCATAACCTTTTCTAAATTAAAAGGAACAACAGTCATCTCATTGGTGTGGATATCGGTTCTGTAAAGGTGGCCTAATTTCAAATAAACATCCTTTGTCAGGTTTCCGGCTTTGAATACCAGATCTTTTATCCGCATATCTTTGATATCAATTAAATATCGACCTGGCTTGCGAACCGGTCCCTTTATCTCGGCATTGGCTTTGTCTTCAAAAACATTTTTGTTATATATGTATATTTCATCACCAGGTAAAAGCTTTATGTCCTGACTTTTATCATTTAAAAGAAGTAGAGCGCCAAGATCAAATGGAATGAGTTCATGCTTCATGCTCTCAAGATGATATCGTTTAATTAAAGCATAGTCAAAATAGGCGTCTTCTTTCAAAACTCCCAGGTCCGGCAGAATATCACTGATATGCATTCCTTTTTTAAATTCATATTTGCCTGGACGGAGGACATTGCCGGAAAGATAAACTTCATTGATTGCCAAAGGAAGGATGGAGAAAACTCGTATCAAGTCCCCGTCATGTAAAATTACGGATTTTACAGACTTTGATTCATCATATGCTACATCTATAACAATGTTGTCTTTGTTATCAATTGATCTCTCAATCTGAATCCGTTGATCATAGGCTTCGGGTGTCAGTCCACCTGCAAGGTCGATAGCGTTAATGAGTGTTAAATTCCCTTTTAATTCATAAATAGCCGGCCTTTTGACATTTCCAGTAATCGAAATCATAGGGCCGACTTTTGGTACAAAGATCGTATCCCCAGGCATCAATCGCGTATCTTTCGAGTTATCTCCCTTGAGAAGAAAATCGTATAAGTCAATGGTCGTCACAACTTTACCCTTGCGTTTAAGTTGAACCATCCGAAGAGAACCCAAATCGGTGGGACCTCCGGAAGAAAGCAAGGCATTTATAACGGTTGCAAGAGAACTTATCGTATAGACACCGGGAGCTTTTACCTCACCTAAGACAAAAACCTGAATGCTTCGAAGTCTTCCCATGGAAATTATAACATTCACGCCTGTGATAGTCTCTATCTTGTGCTTTATGAGATTCTTGAGCTCTACAAAAGTTAACCCGGCAACAGTCAAGGGACCGATTTTGGGGATAGCTAATGTCCCCTCCTTATCTACAACAAGATTAAAGGCAGCATCCAAACGACCCCACATAAGTATCTTAACTTCATCGCCGGGGCCGACAATATAGTCATTACTAATCGGTGCTGAATCAATGGGGGCAAAAGTGCTCGGTGGACTGGAAAAAAGTTTATGTCCATAGATATGGAGCATAGATGATTCCGGATCTTTTACTTTTCTGAAAAAGACGTCCTCTGTGTCAATGAGCCCTTTTTTTAGGGCCAAGCTTTTGTTAAAGATATAGATCTCATCTTCCGGCATCAGCAAAATGTTTTGGGTTTCATCATTAAAAACAAGAAGTCTTCGTAGATCAATTGAAAGCTGTTTTACCTTTTTAGATCCTGCCTCTGTTTCATCTTCTGATTCGGAGAAACGGTACCTTCTTATTAATGCATAATCAAGATAAGTATCTTTCTTTAGGCTTTCAAAACCAGGTAGAATATCAAGAATGCGCATTCCTTGTTCATAAGTATATTCACCCGGATGAAGCACATTGCCAAAGAGATAAATCATTGCCTTTTTTTCAATGAGTTTTCCACCAGGTTTTTCATTCTCTCTACCTTTTTTTTCTTTCTCGACACCTGTTTCTTTAGTGCTCTTCAATAATTCTTCGATCCTCTCCGGTGTCATTTTCCCGGATTCAATAGCCTGCTGCAAATCAGTGGATGAAGTAATTTCAGAAGGAATAGTAATTTGTTGTGCCACAACGGTTTGATAAAAAGATAATGAAAAAATGAAAACAATTAATGATATTTTTGAAAATTGTTTAATTCCATATGGATTAAAAGAAAATGATGGTTTCAACCGTTCCAATACATTGATTATCCGGAATACAAAAAGCAGAGTATAATGCAAAATATATATCCTTTGTATGTTAAATACGTTTTATTTTTTTGATTTGTTGCAACAAATCAAATATGACCGAAACTTAACTTTTATTACATATTACATTAGTCTGTCAATTAATTTTCATAGTAACACTTGCAATCCCATTTTATATAATTTAGACTTCACAAATTTTTCATTGAAAGCCTCTCTCTATGTGAGATTAGAGCAGTTCACATTCAGGAGGCTTTTGTATATATTTAACACATTGTAGCACTTGAGCTTTTTAATAACATTGTCGCTCCGGATATAATAAATTAAATGCCCTTTCAAATAAAACATATTCTATCTTATAACAAAAAACGTAATTGTTTATTTTCAATATTTATTTCATTGGGGCAACTAATTTTTTCTTTACTTTTTTTCCAAATTATTTTCCTCGGCACAGCCTATGCCATAGATCGGCCCTTTAACAATACCTCAAATTGGGGCGGCACAGGCCTTATGGAAATTCCTACAGCTCGAGTCCTGGAAGATGGAGTAATGAGAATCGGGTACGCACAGGCAGATCCTTATCGATGGTATACCGGAGGCATGGGAATTTTCCCAGGGCTGGAATTCAGTGGCAGATACACTGAAATGACAAATCTATCATCAAATATGCCGGGATTTGGAGCCGACAAAGATAAAGCGTTTGATCTGAAATATCAAATCCTGCCGGAATCCAAACGATTCCCGGCTTTAGCCGTAGGTCTTAACGACTTTCATGGGACCGAGCTTTTTAAATCTGAATACATTGTCCTGTCCCGACAGATTTTCCCCCTGGATTTCACAATCGGTTTTGGAAGTAAACGCCTTAAAGGGCCTGTCTCTTTACCTTTATATGATAAATTAGGCATCTTTGGCGGCGTCGAATGGGCTTTGAATAAGCGAATGAATTTGATGGTCGAATACAACCCCATTGAATATGAAAAAGATCCGGCTAAAGCAGTACCTGAAGGTGCCGATTCGCACATTAACCTGGGATTGAGAGCAAAGGTTGTTCCTGGATTAGATATTGGCATTTCCTGGCAACGGGGCAATACCCTGGGTTTTATGTGTCATATCCTGATGGAACTTGACAAACCATTGAGGCCCAAAAAGCCTGACCCACCATTCCGGAAATCGATCAACACATGGTCGATCGAGGAAGAAGTAGCCAAAAGCATGGTGGAAAAGACAAGAATAGCCCTAAAAGCTGCGAGTTTCCAGGATATTTCCGTTTATTCCGATGGAAAAGTTTTCACTGCTGAAATTGAAAATAACAAATATTTTTCAAATCAAAAGGCTGCGGGTAGAGCATTGAGAATTCTTTTAGCCTACAAACCTGACCATACAAAAAAACTTGTAGTGATATTTAAGCGCCGCCTTATGCCCTTTCTCAAAGTATCTGTTCATCCCAATCACTTCAAACATTATCTGCTTGAACAGATAGATGAAGAAGTCTTTTCGGAACTGATTACTTACGAAACTATAACATCTGATATGTCGTCAAAAGAAAAAAATATTGTTGGAACAAAAGCTGACAATTCTTTTGATTTTAGCTTTGGTATAAAACCAAATTTCGAAACTTACTTCAATGATCCATCCGGCGCTTTTAAGTACCGCCTTGGTGTCCAACCATACATGACAGCATCTCTTTGGAAAGGAGCTGCTGCTACCGTCAGGTACGATATCCCCTTTTATTCTGATATAAGTTCCAGCAATGAATCCCCACCAGACACTATCAGAGGCGATTCATGGGAATATATGGGCGAGGAGTGTTCTTTAAATCAGCTGATACTCGATCAATCTTTCCGTTTATCGAAAAAAACTTGGAGCAGATTCAGCATTGGCTATTTGGAAAGAATGTATGCAGGATTCAGCACTGAAGCACTAACATTTTTAGGGGATGGAAACCTTGCCTTGGGAATTGAATATGATTGGGTTAAAAAACGAGAACCAGGAACTCAGATTGACCTAATGGATTTAGAAACTCATACTTATTTTGGGAATGTTTATTATACAATACGGGATTTTAACATAACTCTCCATGCTCGTTACGGCAGATTCATGGCTGGTGACCGTGGGTGGCTTTTTAATGTCAGCCGCGAGTTCGATGCCGGCCATGTTGTTGGATTTTGGTACAGTTTCACAGACACTAATGACTTTTCAGATTATAACAAAGATTACCACGAGAAAGGCGTGTTTTTAAGCTTGCCCATCAAAATGTTCACAGGCAGTGAAAGCCGCACAAGATATGAGTATTCAATGGTGCCTTGGTCCCGTGACGTGGGTCAAACGGTTAATCATTGGAAAGATTTGTTTCATCTGGGCTCAGATTTAATGCCGTATGAATTCAAGGATAATATTAGTGAAATAAAGGAATAGCGATATCTTTACTATCATGCTTAATAATCCAACCACCTTACCTTAAAAGAGTCTCCGTGCGCTAAAAGCTCCATTAATATTGGACCGCTACTTTTCCTCCATTTTTTGCTTCCATCCAATCTTGCCTTTACATGAAAGATTCCCTCGATTCTGATGACCCCTGCCCCTTCCTGAATTGCATACCGTTTGAGTTCAATCCGGTAATTCATGGAATCAATTCTTTCAAAAGTCCGACGATATTGGGCCAACCGTGAAGTAAACGATTTGCCATTTTCAACGGCACCAGGCTCAAAATAAGTGGCGAACTTATCAAGCTGTTCTTTCTCATATGTTCGACAATATTCAGTTAAAAAAGCGTTCAGATTGAACTGCAAATCTGCAGGGGCAAATCTATTCCCGGTGCCTCCTTCAGATCTCATCCCCTTCCGGAATGCCGGAACGGCTTTTTGCTCGATATTACTAACAACCTTTTTTTCTTCAGGTTTCTTTACCGGTACCGCAACCTTCTTTTCCTCGGGCTTCCTTACCGGTACCACCACCTTTTTTTCTTCAGGCTTCTTTGACGGTACCACCACCCTGGCAGGTGCACTCTCACTGATTGCAGGAGTCTTAACAGACTGTTTATCCTTTTCTATAGCAGTTGCTGCCGCCGGCGCTTGAACACTGTCAGAAGATTTAGCCATTACCGTGATTACCTGTTTCTCAGAAGGAACAGAATTAACCTTGATTACTTTTTTATCAATTGCGCGGTCTTTTTGCGGAGAAAAATCTTTTTTATTTAAGAAATCAGGTTTGGCCCGGTCTTTGTCGAGTCTCTTTTCCTGCACCTTAACAGGTTTTGCCTTTGGCTGTGTGGTTTCAGTAATCTCTTCTTTCTTTGTGTCAGTTTCCTTGAACAGTTTGGGTTCAGGGGACCTTACTATATAAAAACGGGAATCTCCCACTCTCCCGATTTCCACCTTGGCAGGAACATCGTACCCTTTCTTCTCCGGCGACGGCGGAAGGGTTTTTCGCAGGACATTTTGCGTTTCCGCCTTTCCGGAATAAGACGTTTTGTTTTCCTTTATGACAAAATTCCCATGGGGCTTTGTCTTTGCATTGTTATAAAAAACATATCCTGCAACACTCCCAATCAATGCAAGCAAGCCAATACCTATTGCAACAGTCCTGACAGACATTCCCCTATACCTCAGCCTCTCTATCTTCTGCATAACATAACTTTTGCGTTTTGACTCACTCCCATCATCAGTATTATCAGCACCACCGCCCTCACTCAAGTTCGATATCTGCAGTTCTTCCTTACACTCTCTGATAATATCTGCGGTTATAATTAGCACCTCCCTGACATAGCCACTTAACAGTGCGTGATCACAGATAATATTTATCAAACGGGGGTATCCATCGGAAAAATTAAATATTTCTTGAATTGCGCCTGAGCTAAAAACCCTTGCTTTAGTCCCGGCGATTTTAAGGCGATGCCTTGTATAAGCTTCTGCTTCACTTAGCGTCAAAGGCTCAATATGGTATCTTACTGTAATTCGCTGCCTTAGCGCTCTGTTTTTATATTCCTTCAGTATATCGATAAATTCATTCTGCCCTACAAAAAAAATATTCAGAAGTCTGACATGCTCATCTTCAAGGTTCGATAAAAGCCGGATTTCCTCAAGTAGTTCATTGCTAATCCGCTGGGCTTCGTCAATAATCAGCAATACTTTTTTATTCTGTACGCGGGCCTCTTTTAGAAATCGTTTGAAGTAAATGAGAAACTCACCTTTGCCATCGAAGGTTCTCCCCATATTAAATGCAGCGGCAACAACGTTAAAAAACTCTAATACCTCTAAACTCGGATCGTAAATGGTAGCGGCCACTGTATCATCCCCTAAGCTTTGGATAAGGGCGTTAATGAGTGTGGTCTTACCCGTTCCAACATCACCTGTAAGGGCAAGAACTCCCTTGTTCTCAACAATGGCATATTTCAAAGTCGCAAGGGCTTCTTTGTGTTTTTCCCCAAGCCAGAGAAAATATGGATCAGTACTCATCTGAAAAGGCTTGGACTCTAATTTATAGTAAGATATATACATAAGATTCCTTTAATTTTTCGGTTATTCCGTCATTTCCTTACTTTTCTTTTTGTTATCAAACCTGCCTTGTTTGCATGATGAATAATAATCACCGAATATATTATCTGAAAAATGAGATATGGGATAAACACCAATACCCTTTGTTGTCCCACGATATTGACCATCCACCACGCTCCGAAACCCTGAGAAATACCAACTGTAAAATAAAAGATACTAACGAATGTGTGGCCATATCCTAGCTGATTAAACAGTTGATACAAGTGTGATCGATGTGCTTCAAATACATTTTTTCCCCGAATAAATCGGCGGATAAAGGTAAATAATGTATCGTAAATAAAGTGGAACAATAGGAGCGGCATGACAAATAAGGAAGTGTGAGAAAGGTCGTAAAGCGCTGCTATAATGGCAAGGGATGCAAATGAAAACCCCAAAAAAGTGCTTCCAACGTCCCCCATAAACAACCGCGCTTTGGGGAAATTAAACACCAGAAACCCCAACGTACCTGAAATGATCGTATAACTGACAATATAAGCAAAATTACTCCCTTGACTGAAAGATATGATGCTAAAAAAAATAGCTGCGATCACTGCGGTACCACCGGCCATTCCATTGATACCATCCATAAAATTAAATGCATTCGTCAAACCTATAATCCATAAAAAGGTTATCACATAGCCCGATCCTTTCAAATTCACTGTCCCTATCCAAGGCAAGCTAATTTCATGCACAACAATTCCCACAAACATAACTAAGATAACCGCAATGATTTGGTTAAAAAGTTTGAGATAATACGGTCTTTCTTTATAATCGTCGTACAGGGACATGGCGGCAATCAATATGCTGGAGAATAAAAAACCTAAAAAATATTTTTTGCCTATAATGGTTTTGTCACCAACAAAATAAATCACTAACATACCTAAAATAAATGTCGTGAGAATGGCGATACCGCCTGCCGTCGGTACGGGCGTGTCATGAGAAGAGCGAATGTTGGGGACATCCATAATATTGGATCGATTGATGATGATCAGACATATAACACAGGAAAATGCAAACAAGCTAAATGCAAAAAGAATATGTTTAGTGAAAGCTAACCAAGTCATATTAAGACACTTGCAGGATTGAGTACCTAAACTCTGATTTCTTGTGTTTTTATGTCAAAAAAACAAATAACAAACGATTGGCTGTGGATTTTATTTGGAATTTATTTGAGATTTGATGCTTGTGATTTGTCATTTCCGGTTTATCCGGGTGGGAAACATTTTCAAAGACCTCATGGGTTTTAAAATGCCTCCTCTGCAACTTCATGAAGAAGTTTCAGATTCACGGGCTTTGTAAAATAACCGTCAAAGCCTGCCTCGCGGCATTCTGAAAATTCATATTTGGAAGCATGACCGGTAACAGCGAAGATATGTGCATTAGGATTGTCTTTGCGGATCTCACGACACAGGTCCATGCCGCTTATCCCCGGCAGGTTGAGGTCCAGGAACATGACCTTGAATTCTTCATTTTTCATGATTTCAAGGGCTTGTTCTCCTGTCTCTGCCGTATGAATAGAATAGCCTTTCCTTTCAAATGCCTTCTTGAATAAATTAAGTATTTGTATGTCATCATCAACAATGAGTATCTTTTTCTTATTCATTCCACCCCGGATTTCTCATGAAGAATTTTAACCTTGTACCACGGTTTTATTAAATGGCAATCTGTTTTTATTAATGGTGGTTACTATATATTATAAATGCTTGGAATTATATTTTTTAATAAACTTGTTGAAATTCTTCATGAAAAATTCGGGCTAAAGGACACACTCACTGTCCTGGACCTCATATTCGGGTACTATATCTTTTAACTTTGCCTTTATTCCACAGGTGTCATGTGCATATGCGAATTTATAGAGTTCCTCGATATTTTGCATGAGCCATTTACGAAAGGTAGCTTGATCTTCCATGCCGTTATATTGTCGCGAGGTTCTTAACACAAGAATTTTATTATGGCTTGTTCCAACTATTCCTTCTCCTTCTGAAATTAGCTCTTCATGAAGTTTTTCACCTGGCCGTAGACCAGTATAAGTTATTTCAATATCACGATCAGGATCCTTTCCTGAAAGGCGGATCAGATCCCTCGCCATATCGACGATCTTAACCGGAGTTCCCATCTCCAGGATGAAAATTTCTCCACCCTCACCCAAGGCACCGGCCTGAAGGATAAGTTGCGAAGCTTCTTGTATTGTCATAAAATAGCGGGTTATTTCCGGATGTGTGACGGTTACCGGACCACCACGGACGATTTGTTTCCGGAAAAGAGGAATCACTGAACCTGAAGACCCTGTTACATTACCAAAACGCACAGCCATCGTGCGCGTACCATTCCCCGTAAACGATTGCACAACCAACTCGCAAACTCTTTTGCTTGCTCCCATGACATTGGTAGGCCGCACAGCTTTATCAGTGGATACAAAGACAAAATATTCTGCTTTATGACGAATACTTTGTTCCATTACCGTATGAGTTCCGCGTATATTGTTATAAACCGCCTCCCATGGGTTTCGCTCCAGCATGGGCACATGCTTATATGCAGCAGCATGTAATACAACATTCGGTTTATATTTCAAAAAAACCTGATTGATAAGCTCTCGGTCCTGTACTCGCCCCAAAATTGTGGCATATTCTAAATAACCAACTTGATGCTTTAAATCCATCTGAATGTTGTAAAGATTAGTTTCCGAAGCATCTATAAGGATTAGTTTTTCGGGAAAAAACCGAACAATCTGACGGCAAAGTTCGGATCCAATTGACCCGCCGGCACCTGTAACCAAGATACGTTTTCCCTCTAAATATTTTTGAATTATTCCCACGTCCAACTTAACAGCAGGGCGTCTCAGCAAATCCTGAAAATCAACATCTCGCAAGGCTTTGACACTGATCTTGCCGTTAATTAGCTCTCCCAAACCAGGCAATGTTTTGAAACGCACATTGCATTTTTCACAGGCTTTAACAATTCGCCGTATCTGAGCCCCGGTTGCAGATGGAACTGAGATGAGAACTTCTTCCACCTCATACTTTTTCACCAAATCAGAAAGTGAATCTAAACCATCTAATACACGAACACCATGGATCTGACGGCCTTTTTTATTGGGATCATCATCAATAAAACCAACCACTTGATAAGCAAGGCCCAGATTACCCATCAGTTCCCTGAGTGTCTTTTCTCCGGCATCACCGGCACCAATGATCAATAAGCGTTTTAAATTCGTATTGGATTGTTTGTTGAATGAAGAAAACCAAGTCTTATGATCATTCTGCCGGTTATAATACAGGCGAATACCGATCCTATGACCGCTGATCAGGATAAATGTAAGCAGGAAATCAATAATAAAAACACTCCGGGTAAATCCTACAAAGCGAAAGCTAAACAGGATCATTATAATAATTAATGAGGAGCTGGTCAGGCATGCCTTAAGCAGATTCTTCATTGCACTGATAGCGGTATACCGCCACATCCCTCTGTAAAGATTAAATAATACAAAGATTAACAGCTTAACCGGGACTATCCATAATACACTGGAAAGAAAATTCGATAATCCTGCTGGAGGTATGTTCCCATCAAACCTGAGATAATAAGATAAAAAATAGGCAAAGATGATGAGGATTGAATCAACAAAGATTATAACCCAAACATTTCTATTTTTAAAATTTAAAAGCGTTGTTGATATACCATCCATAATTCAATAGGGTCACATCTTAAATATTAATTATTCGAGCCTTGATCTTACCAACTTTTCTTTTCAGTCTTTTATCCCCTGCCATCTCTTCAGCGGTTTTATTATATCTCACGGTAATGGCCGCACCTGATATGCCTCCAAAAAAATCGCCCAGTTCACTGCACGTTGTGCCACTAAGGTCTCTTGCAAGATAGATTGCGAGGGACCGGGCTCTGTTGTTCTTGCGTCCTTTTTCCAGTATCTTTTCTTTACTGCATCCAAATTCATCACTAATAGTCTGAAGGATTTTTTTAAGCGATATTTTTGGCTTGAGCCTCTTGAGCTGCGGAATCTCCTTTTCATCATTTCTGGCTGAAAGAAAAGCATCTTTTACCCAATTCACGAAATCGATGTCTCCTAAAATAAAACCGCCTATAATATCCTCTTCCGGATCTTTGAGCGCTTTAATATCAATACCTTCTACATAAGCTTTATAATTGTTGACCGCTTCCTTTTTCTTTCTTCCGAAAGTGGCCAGAAGCCATCCTGTCTCCAGCCAGTCAGGAGTTTTTATTTTTCCAATAAATGCAGGGTAACTACTCCAGGGAAATTCACCTGGCCTGTTCACCATTTTGGCCCGGACAGGATTGAGGTGAATATAACGGGAAAGGGGTTTGAGGTATTCATCAGCTTCTACTAATACGGATTTGAATCGTCCCTGAAAAAGATGGCCTGATCGCTGACACTTTTTGTTATAGTATGCGGCATAACTGACGTTAAGCCATTGCATGGTAAGGCTTAGATTAGCTTGAGTGGTCTCTATTAATAAATGATAATGGTTGGTCATAAGACAATAGGTGTGAACGACTATAGAGAATCGTTCTACTATCTTTTCAAGGTATTCCAGAAACTTTTCACGGTCCCGGATACTATGGAATATATCCTCACCGGCGTTTCCCCGATTAATCACATGATAATATGCGCCAGGGTACTCCACACGTAATGGCCTTGCCATCTATACCACCAATTTGTTCAAATTATTGTATGATTTTCCTTGCCTCTTATACAAAAAACAGTTTAATAAGTCAATAGTTAATATTTAAGATGTGACCCCGTTTTTTGCAAAAAACGCCTTGACCCAATCGGATTCAACCTGCTATCTTTACTGTAAAACGTAAAGAGGTAAAGAACAATGAACGTGAGCAAGATATCAACAAAGGGCCAGATAACGATTCCCGTAAAAATCAGAAAGGCCATGGGTATCAAACCGGGTAATCTGATAGCTTATGAATTACAGGGAAAGACCGTAAAACTTAAAAAAATCGAACCGTTTGACACGGCATATCACGCAGCAATCGCAGAGACCCTTGAAGAGTGGCAAAGCCCTGAGGATGATGAGGCCTTCGATGATCTGTAACCGCTTTGACGTAGTTGTCGTCCCGTTTCCATTTATCGACAGACCGGTTGCAAAAAAACGCCCGGCCCTGGTGTTGAGCAACGCCGACTTTAACGGGAGCAATCACAGCATTCTGGCAATGATCACCACAAAACATTATCCGCCCTGGCCGGGAGATTCGAAAATCCAGGATTATGAAACTGCCGGATTAAATACCCTCTGCCTCGTCCGATTCAAACTTTTTACATTAGATAACCGACTGATATTAAGAAAGATAGGCCACCTGACCCACAATGACGCCAAGCAGATTGAAGTTCAACTGAACTCTTATCTGATAGGAAATACTGCCTGACTTTATTTCTTTGCATAATAGCCTCCTTCTACCGGTTTCCCCCAAAACAACTTACCGATTTTAGATTTGACCGGAATTCGGTAAGCCAAAGTGCCGGTGGGTGAACCCTCCAGATGCGGACGAATCTTGAGCAAAAATGGGAAAAAAAATGAAAGAGAGACCTTTTGGAGATTCGGAAGGAAGCGCTACACGTTTAAAGCATACCTTTTT
>JAFDBA010000016.1 GCA_019313505.1 Deltaproteobacteria bacterium | reverse complement strand
TCCCATGGCCCATGCCCGGCTTGGCATTGCGGAAGAAAATTCCGGCAAACTGGTAGTCCTCATCCGCCAGGAGGGCAAAAAGCTTGCCGAGGAAAGACATATGGATTTACTTCTTACGGATGGCCCTCCCGGAATCGGTTGTCCGGTCATCGCGTCCCTGGGAGGGGCTACGGCTGTGCTTATTGTCACCGAGCCCACCGTTTCCGGCAGGCATGATATGGAACGTGTGGCCGAGCTGGCCGCTTTTTTCAAGATTCCTGCCATGGTGTGTATCAATAAATTTGATCTCAATCCTGATGAAGGAGAAGCCATCGAAGCCTTTGCAAAACAAAGAAACATAAAAGTGATGGGAAGGGTTCCTTTTGATCCCGCCTTCACGTGGGCAATGGTCCAGGGAAAAACCATTGTGGAATTTGACGGAAGTTCTGAAGGTTGTAAGGCGGTCAAAAACATATGGGAAAATCTGGTACAATGTCTTGAGTTATGAACCAGTAAAGATATTTTCCTTAACGCGTGGAAATGGAAAGGATATTATACGTTGCTTCCTTTATGGGTAGAATATCGGAACATGCTCCGGGCAGGATCTGCTGCGATTATGGAGAGCGCGCTGCAAGACTCCTCCCTGCCCTGATGGAGGCACATGTAGGCATGGATAAGCGCCCTGATAGGAGTTAAAAACGTTGGTGACCATGAATTATTACAATACTCTCGGGCTTAGCCCCGATTCATCGGCAGAGGAGATCAAGAAAGTCTATCGCAAACTGGCAATGCAATATCATCCCGACAGAAATGGGGGCAATCCTGAGAGCGAAGAACGCCTGAAGGAGATCAATGCGGCCTATCAGATTCTGGGAAATGAGGAAAAAAGAAGGCGTTATGACCTTCAATATCGAGATCCTTTCGAAAATTATATGTTTTACGAAGAAGGTATGGATGACGATTTTATCTCCGTGCTTCGGAAGTTTTCTCAAATGGGTTTTAATGCAAAGAGGACCGGGGGTTGCAGGAGGAGAGGTTTGGGCAAAGGTATGTGCGGAAGATGGAAAAGATGAATTTTGCGCCGTAACATGAAGACGAGATCTCTATACATGTGCCTGCAATCGAGATTATTAGATATAGCATACATGCTGGGTATGAGCTTGCACGTAATCGTGGTCATTGTTGCTGGCGAAAACCTAAATAAGAATAGGCAGGGGCTTCTTTCAGGGAAAAATTGCAAATGAAGCAAAAAGTAAGAGTTAGTGTAGTGGTTGAAAATGTGGCCAGCGGAGGGGGCATGATTCCCGAGCATGGAATATGCTTCTGGATAGAAATCGGGTCCACTAAAATCATTTTCGATACCGGGCAGGGTGGAGCCTTGCTTAATAACGCGCGCATCCTTGGGGTCTCTTTGGAACAAACAGAATTTGTTGTCCTTAGTCATGGACACTACGACCACACCGGCGGGCTAAAGGATGTGCTGCAGTTATCCCAAAATCCAAAAGTATATGCCCACCAAGCGGCGTTTCAACCGAAGTTTGCCTGCAATGAATATGGACAGAGTCGAGCCATAGGTATGCCATCTATGAACGAAAAATCTGTCCGAAAAATTGCCAGTGATGTGATTTTCACGACCAAGCCTACGCAAATTGCTGACCGTCTTTTTGTTACCGGTGAAATACCGCGTGTAACAGAGTTTGAAGACACTGGCGGGCCTTTTTTCCTGGATGAGAGATGCATTAAATCCGACCCATTGTTGGATGATCAGGCCCTATTTTTTGAGTCTTCCAGGGGCATTGTCGTTCTTCTCGGCTGTGCCCATGCGGGTGTAATAAACACTCTTCTCTACATCCGGCAACTTACCCACGGGAAGCCAATTCATGCGGTAATGGGCGGGATGCATCTTCTGTCCGCCTCACGTAAGCGAATGGATAACACAATTAAATACCTGGTCCGAATAAACCCGGATCTACTGGGTCCTGCCCATTGCACAGGCAGGGAGGCAACGGCTGAGCTATGGGAGGCCTTCTCTCAGAAATGTTTTCCCTGTCATGTGGGAACATCTATTGAATTTGATTAAGGCAAGCTCGTGATATAGAAGTCCTTGGAATTATTACAAACGACCCTTTGGTATTTGAGGCGTGTTTGGAAGGCCAAGCCTTCAGTGCCGGAGAAGCCTTTCATATGGTAGGGAAAGTCCTGGATGATCTGCTGGCCGAAAACTGAGATACAAATTAGGAGAAGAACATGTGCTTGAGCACCGTGTATATGAGTTCGGGGGATAAGCAAAATCAAATCATGAAAGACGTAGCTCGCATAGAAGCCGAGGGCAAGGGCTTTTGGTTTATCAATCTGTTCGGGGAAAGGAAGTTTATAGAGGGTGATATTCAAACCATAGATCTCATAGACGGACACTTTGTCATGCTTAAAAAAGAGAAGTCGAATTGATCCTCATCTTATAACACGGCTAATCCCCGTCAAGATTCCTCGGAGGCTTCCCATCGTTGGATAACAACCACCGAATCATCAGGCTTTGTGTTCATAAAGGTATTAGTAAAGTCAGGGGCACCGAGTGGAACCCCTGGATGGTGTCTCGGGCCTCTGGAAAAAATAAACTATGAAATAAATCCGGAGGCCCGAAGGCCATTTTAATCAACATTATTATTCAGAAGATTCCGACTTAATTTCTTCGATGCGTTTATTTATGGCATCAAGTTCTTTCTTCACGGTATCGGCCTCACCTTTGAGAATATTGATCTCGCTTTCAGAATTCATAGCATAGGAACCTCCATACCGTCTTCCCATGGAAAGATTAGCTCCAGGCAACTCGAAGCCTCCCCCGTAGCCTCGGCCCTGGCCAAAACCAGGCCTAAAACCGCCTCTAAAGCTACGGCCTTGACCAAAACCACGACCAAAGCCCTGTCCATAACCATACCCCCTATATCCGCGCCTCAATATCGGTGTCGGACCATAAGCAGTACGGGAAGGATTGCAGTACCCTTGGCCCCGTCCTGTCATAGAACCCATTCCTGCGGGTCCTGTTCCATTAAATCCAGGCATATAAAACACCTCCTTTCCTTTAAAATTTGTGTACTATACTGTTCCTGAACAAATCTGAGCTTTCTATGGCTCGACATTCTCACCTTCTATTATGAGCCTATGACCATAATATAGCTATTTACTCTAAATAGTCAAGTATTTTTTATGGGCGTATGACTAAAAATGTTTTATATAAAACTGTTTAAATTAATTTATCCTGGTTGCAACAAAGAAATTCAATTGAACGATATATGGCTGGCATAATATTTGCTTGTTTATATAGTTGAGGTTAACTTGGCAACCTCCATTTTCATATTACCCACCTTCTTAATCGGCAAATCGGCCCTTGAGGGATAGGCCCTTGGGGTCGATTTGTTATTTTTACTTTGCCTGGCTGGCGGCGAGCTTGCAATAGCCGGTGGACAAAGCCAACCAACTTGCAACATTCAGATCTCTAAGCGTTACAATATCGTTACTTAACGTTACATTTTATTACACGTAACGCTATTTTTATTTGTTAATCTGTTTTGAATTTTTTCCACCAAAATCACTTTGTCTTTTATAATAACTAAATATTAAATAATATTATAATAAGTTACGTTTCAACTCAGTGATGCTGTTATATACATATGGACATTGCCGTTACACATGGCATGATTATTGATGAGAATGGGGCTGCATATAATTAAGAATGTACAAACCGAGGGAATACAATGGGGATAAGAAAAATCCCATCTTCAGAGGAGTTTAAAAAAGCAATCGAATGCGGAGTTACACTTGTGGATTTTAGTGCACCGTGGTGCGCACCGTGCCACTTTCAGGAGCCAATAATTAATAAGCTTGCCTATCAATTTAAAGGAAAAGCATTAATTGCTTCTATTAACATTCATGAAAATCAGGATGTGGCAATGAAATTAGGAATACAATGTGTTCCCACTATGGTCATATTTAAAAACAGTAAAGAGATACAGCGTTTTGTTGGGCTTCACCCAGAATATGTCCTTTCTGACGCTCTGCAAAAGCTTTTGAAATAGAGTGAAAAGTGAAAACAAGGGGTAACAAGAGCATGTGAAATGGATGTGGCATGGTTTTTCAGTACCATAAAACAAGAGCCAGTAGCCTTAGAAAATAAAAGGCAAAAAGAGTGTAAGTTTATTGTAAGCATATTTTATTTTAATCTATAAATATGGGAGGTATCCGATGAATAAAGTATCATTTTCTGATATAGCTGTTGTCTCTTGCGGAACTTTGAGCTTAGAATTGAATCGTTTAAAAATAGAGGGTTTTTTAAATACCAATCACCTGTTTTTCACGACACCTGGGCTACATGAAAATATTCGGGAACTGGAGCGTCAACTCATTCAACGGATAAATAAAGCAAAGGAAAAAGTGGGTAAGATCCTCGTGGTCTACGGCGGCAAATTTTGCTATGTGAATGCTGATGAACCCATGCGAACTATGAGAACAATTATTGAAGAACAGGGTCCGAATGTTGTAAGGATTGATGCAACCCATTGTATGGATATGATTGCCGGCGAAGCTGAACGGGAAAAGATTGCTCAGGAATTGGCCAGCGGGGAAAAAGTCTGGTGGATGGTACCGGGTTGGATCAAATTCCGTTCCAAAGTTTTTAAGGGATGGGACAAAGGCCTGGCAAACGAGAACTTTCCGAGGCACTCTGGAGGTGCAATCGTTCTGGACGCCATTGGATATATTGACCGGTATATGACTGAACACCCGGAAGAATTCCTGGAATATTCCGATTGGATGGGGATTCCGATTTTGGGATATTCGCTCACTCTGGATCGATTTAAGTCCCTGCTTATAGATGCGGCAAACGAACTGCACAGCAGGTAAGGTAATGGTAAGTTTTGGGAAGATAACGAAAAATGCCAATTTATGAATATCGATGTAAGAAAAAAGCCTGTGACAAAATGGTTCGGTCCATGATAAGAAATTATCCATTTAAAGAGGACGTTTTTGTTCCCACAGATCTTGCGCTCCTGATTTGAGCATTTTCAATTGGGAATTTAACGGGCAGGCGCATGGCTTTCTGCATGAAGAGAAGATTTGGGGAAAGTAGATGCAAAGCATGGCGGCAAAGCCGCGTCACGTAACATCGAGTAAAGAATTTATCCTTAAAGGAGGAATAACATATGAAAGTTGCGGTAAGTTCAAGTGGAACAAATTTAGATTCACAGATTGATCCCCGCTTTGGTCGGTGTGCTTATTTTATGATTGTCAACACAGACGACATGAGCTTTGAGGCATTTAATAATGAGGCTATAGCCCTGGGAGGGGGAGCAGGTATTCAGTCCTCACAGTTTGTGGCCTCCAAAGGGGCAGGAGCCATTATAACGGGAAATGTCGGCCCCAATGCGGTACAAACCCTTTCCGCTGCCGGGGTCGAGATATTTATGGGCCAGACCGGGAGTGTCAAAGAGGCCGTAGAAAAATATAGGAGAGGCGATATTAAGCCCGAGGGATCGCCCAATGTGGCTGATCACCACGGAATGGGCGGTGGAGCCTCGGTGATAAGCCAGGGCATGGGGATTGGCCGTGGCATGGGCCGAGGAATGGGGATGGGCAAAGGCATGGGGCGCTGTATGGCATCTGGAATGGTTGCTGCTGGATCGATTACTCCGGATTTCTTTAAAACCGATTCTTTTTCCGGAGACGAAGAATTGAAACAACTCAAGGATCAGGCAAACAACTTGCTTGGTCAGATGCAAGCCCTTCAAGCCAGGATAAAAGAACTGGATAAAAAATGAGGAAACGCCGATGAGTAAAGATTTTGATAATTTTGTTGAGGATTTACAGAACCAGATTTTTGAGCAAACAAAGGCAGATTATGGGGATGTCGCGTTTCAAAGGTGGCTCAAGCCTCTGTACATGGGCACTATGGATAATCCCGATGGATATGGGCACATCACAGGTTCATGCGGCGATACCATACAGATTTTTTTGAAATTTGAAAATGAGAAAGTCAAAAAAGCATCATTTCAAACCGATGGTTGCGGATCAAGTACGGTGTGTGGATCATTTGCGGCCGAGCTGGCCCTTGGAAAGAGCCCTGATGAGATTGTGGATATTACCGGAGAATCTATTCTAAAAAAATTAGGAAGTTTTCCTGAAGAAGACAAACATTGTGCCTTTTTATCTGTAGAAGCTCTTCAGGATGCGGTTAACGACTATATGATTAGGCAGTCAAGAAAAAACAAGTAAAACAAGTTTTATGCGAAAGTATCTTATTCCGAATATAGTTAAATATTGAAGTGGGAAAATGATTGAATTTGAAAATATTTAATGATAATTCGACATATTGTTATGAACAGAAATGTCCCGAGTGCGGAACGGCCATGACCCGAGAATAAAACCTTTTTCCGGGAAAGGTTGTTCGACACGTCGACTCAAATAAAACAGTCAACGGTGATAAACACAAACCCATGGAACTTACGTCTATTTTTAAACACTCTTTAATGATCAGTTTTTTTGTGTTTGTGATGATGCTTCTGGTCGATTTTATTGATATGGCGAGCAAGAGGCGCATGTCAGACATCATCAGAGGCGGCCGCTGGAGACAATATACCCTGGCGTCTTTTCTGGGTTCCACCCCCGGTTGTCTGGGCGCATTTATGAACGTCAGTCTTTATGTCCATGGCATGATATCTTTTGGCGCTGTGGTGGGTGGAATGATCGCCACGTCCGGAGACGAGGCGTTTGTGATGCTCGCACAATTCCCGGGTACGGCTCTGGCCCTTTTCGGATTGCTTTTTGTACTCGGAATAGCTTTTGCGTGGGTAAGCGACAGGATTATCCTTATTTTTGGGATTGCTACTTGCGAATCATGCATTGATGTGTATTGTGAAAATTGTCTGCCCGTTATGGACATTCAGGAAAAAATCGGTGACACCTTTAGGCCCAACAATTTCATCGGACACCTTCAGGCACTTTCCTTTAGCAGGTTTCTTCTACTTGTGCTTATAACCTCATTCCTGATCTTGATCACAACAGGAACTCTCGGTTCAGCCACATGGGGCTGGAAACGCATTACCTTTATGTCTCTTTCACTGTGCACATTATACATTATTATGGTTTGCCCTGAACACTATCTTGAATCCCATATCTGGGGCCACATCATAAAAAAACACCTTTCTCGCATCTTTTTATGGACATTTGGAGCCCTTCTTTTTGTGCATTGGGGCATGGCCTTCTGGAACCTAAACACCTTTATCCATGACCATATGCTCTGGGTATTGCTAATCGGAGCGTTAATCGGCATAATTCCGGAATCAGGGCCCCATCTTATATTTGTGATGATGTACGCGCAAGGACTTGTTCCGTTTTCCGTGCTTCTTACAACATCGTTTGTACAGGACGGGCACGGTATGCTACCCCTACTTTCGTACAGTATTAAAGATTCCGTGCTGATCAAGGTTTTCAATCTTGTTTTCGGACTTTTGGTTGGGGGTGTGCTTTTTGCCTTTGGTTTTTGACAACGATATGAAGTTTGATGGAAAAAGGAAGGTTGAGCTTTCTGAGCTAAAAAAGAGTAAATCCAACCACTAAGTGGGTTAAGAGGGGTCCGCCATGAAAAGAATGTTCAAAACATTTAAGTTGGGTAATCTGGAGCTTGTAAATAGATTTGTTTTTCCTCCGGTCAAGATAGGGCGTGGTAATCCTGACGGTACTGTGACCGATCGCCAGTTAACTTTTTACCAACAGATTGCGAGAAACGGCCCGGGGGTGGTTATTACCGAGCCCGTATCGGTTACTGCTGAGGGCAGGGAACATCCCAAGCAGCCCTGTATCCATCTTCCTGAAAGCGTTGAAGAACTTCGGAAGATTGTTGACGTTATACATGAGGAAGGTCGCCTGGCCTGCCTTCATCTGAATCATGGCGGTGCGGCAGCCAATCCCAAGATAATTGGCGGCCCGCCCAAGGCGCCTTCAGTTATGACATGTGTTGCCAGACAGGGCAACGTTTCTGAAGCGCTTACAAAGCAAGAGATCGAGATAATTCTTGACGGTTATAAATCTGCTGTCAAAAAGGCAAAGCAAGCAGGGTTTGACGTTATAGAAATTCAGGGAGGACACGGTTATCTTATCTCGCAATTTCTGAACAAAAAGATTAACAAGAGAGAAGATCGCTATGGCCGGGACCGGTCCCTTTTTGCAAGGGAGGCACTTTCAGCAGTAAAAAAAGGTGTCCCTGAAATTCCCTGCATCCTCCGAATCTCCGGTAATGAGATGTCCCCGGAGTTCGGCATCAGCCATGAAGACCTTCTGCCGCTTCTGAAATTGGCGGAAGAAAGCGGAATCAACGCCATACACGTTGGAATGGGAAATGCCTGTTTCAGTCCCCCATGGTATTTTCACCATACCAGTCTACCGGATAAACCTCAGATAGATGCCCTGGCCTGGGTGCGTGAGCATACCGCACTTCCCGTGATTGTGGCCGGCAGAATGGGCAGAAAAGAAAAATTGATCAAATTTCTGGACCAGGGACTTGGCGACCTCGTGGCCCTTGGAAGGCCACTTATTGCAGATCCCGATTTAATAGAGAAATGGCAAAACGGTAGGGATGAGGAGATCATATATTGCGGCTATTGTCTTCAGGGATGCCTTCATCGAATGAAAAGCGGAGAGCCTTTGGGCTGCAATCTAAACCCGGAGATCGGTCTGCCGGAGCTTGTACCCACATCCAATCCCATGAAGGTCCTTATTGCAGGAGGAGGCCCTGCCGGAATGAGTGCAGCCCTTTACATGAGCAGGCGGGGTCATAAGATTACCTTAGCCGAAAAAACAGGTCATTTGGGGGGGCAATTCGCCCTGGCATGGCAGGCCCCGGGAAAGGAAAAAATGAAAGAGGGGTTTGACTCTGTTAAACATTCTGTGAGATCCAGCGGGACTTCTATCTTTATGAACAGGTCGGTAGATGCAGCCCTTATAAAAGAAATCCAGCCCGATCTTTTAGTGTGGGCTGTCGGAGCGGTTCAAAATATCCCCAAGATCAAAGGTCTTGATAATCAGAATGTCATGACATGCATAGATTATTTCCGGGAAGAAAAGAAGGTAAAAGGGCCGAGGATCCTGGTCATCGGAGTGGGCCAGGTCGGGCTTGAGATTACTGAAAAATTGGGAAAAGAGGGGTATGATGTCGTTGCCATAGAGATTATTGATCAACTCGGCGGCTCAATGGAGATGATTACAAAGAAATTGACCTTGATGAGGATTGAGCAATTGGAAAAAGTGGCCCTGATGTCCCAAACAGCAGTTAAGGAGTTTAAAGCTGACTGCGTTGGGGTGGAAAAGGATGGGAAAATTCTGTCTCTGGAACCTTTTCAGAGCGTTATTCTGGCTTCTGGAATGCTTTCTGCATCGGAACCGGACGATGAAATTAAAAAGGTAATTGCAAATATAGAGATCATCGGCGATGCCAGCAATGTACAGGATATTTTTACTGCTGTGCGAGCGGGGTATGAACTGGCTTGTAAATATTAGGAGAAGCCGTGCGTCTTTTAATCCAAGTGTCGAACTAAAATAAGAGATCAAAATAATGACAATTGTAACATTAACAAGTGGTGTAGATATCGATCATTACGTCTCATAAGGCGTCAGGCTTTCAAAGCCATGATCGGTAACAACAAGTGTTTGTTCAAACTGTGCGGAAAGCGAACGGTCTTTGGTGACAGTTGTCCATTTATCCCTGAGAATGACAAGTTCTTTTTTTCCCAGGTTAATCATCGGTTCAACGGTAAAGACCATGCCCGGAATCAGACGGATCCCTTCTCCCTTGCGGCCGAAATGGGGAATCTGAGGAGGTTCATGGAAATCAAACCCTACCCCATGACCCACAAATTCCCTGACCACCGAGCATCCCCGGCTTTCGGCATGTTTTTGGATGGCCCATCCGATATCGCCGATAGTGTTTCCGGGCTTTACCATGGACATCCCCAGGCCGAGGCATTTTTTAGCCACCTGTACGATCTTTTGAGCTTGGGCTCCGGGCATCCCTATGAAAAATGTTTTATTTGCGTCGGCATAATATCTGTTTAAAATAGACGTTATATCGACATTGACAATATCTCCGTCCTTTAAAACCCGGTCACCGGGGATGCCGTGACAGATCACTTCGTTTACGGAAACGCAAACGCTCTTTGGAAACCCCCGATAGTTCAAAGGTGCGGGAATAGCGCCATGTTTAATGGTGTATTCATGCACAAGGGTGTTAATTTCATCAGTCGTAATTCCAGGCCTTATTTCAGACTCGACAAGGTCCAGCGTGTCTATAACAAGACGCCCTGCTTCCCTGATGCCTTGGATATCTGCTGCCTGCTTGAGTCGAATTCTGTATTTTTTGGCATATAAGGCCTTAAGGTCATCAGACCCCGACTTTGATCTGCCGAGACAGCATTTTTTATATTTAAGCCCGCTTCCGCAGGGGCAAGGGTCATTGCGACCCACCTTAATCGTTCTGTCTTTCATCATTTTCTCTTGAAAACTTAAGATCGTTATACTGCCTTAATTAATGCGGCTGTGATATACTTCTGTTATGCAAATAAACCTTCTGGTTTGTAATTATGAGCTCCTTCAATTACTTCTATGGCTGTCTTAGCCTTAATTTTATTGATTATTGTCTCTTTTTCAGGACAATGATCAAGTATGCAGGCTGCTATGTGAATTTTCGTTGCTTTTTCGCCATTCTGTGCATTCCAACATGCCATTTGAGCAAGTCTTGTAACTACACTGACTCCAGGACATCCTCCACAATTTAAAATACCTATAAGTTCAGCATCGTTATCTTTATATCGACTAAATTCACCGTCTCTTTTGTTAAAAGCAACCATACATCGGGAACATGCTATACAAACATTATCCATCGTATTCTTACATCCGATAATTAATATTTTTTCCATTTTTCCTCCTTTTTGTTACTGTTGGCAACGACTACTTGTGGCATGGTTACAAATATTTGTTAATGCAGACCTCGTAATTTATCAATATTCACAATCTCAAAAAAAGATAAATTGATCATATTTTAGATTTTATGTCAATGAATCAATTACCATAAAAACCATGATGAACTTTTTTATATTCAAGTTTTTCCTTCCGGTGAGGTGGTTTTTTTTCACCAGGGTATCCGATAGCAACAATCGATTCCACCGTTAATTTTTTAGGAATATTTAAAAGACTGCTGATATACGCCTGGGCGGTTGTTGTCTGATCATGCATTCTTTTTCTAATCTGGATCCAGCAGCTTCCGAGCCCCATAGACTCTGCTGCCAGATGGATAAAAATGGAAGCAATGGAAGCATCCTCAATCCATACATCGCATTTTTCAGGATCTGCACAGACAACGATTCCCAGTGGAGCATTGTTTAAAAATGATGCACCGTGGGGTTTTGCCTTTGAAAGCTTTTCGAGTAAAGTTTTATCCGTAACAACCACAAACTCCCAAGGGTTAAACCCTCTTGATGAAGGGGAACGCAGCGCTGCCTCAATGAGGGCATCGATTTTTTCGACCTCTACGGGCTTTTTCAAGTATTTACGGATGCTTCTGCGTTTTTGAATAAGTGATAAAAACATAAGGCATTCTCCTCTTCTTTATTTAATGTTAGGTTTAAATTATTACCAGACTATGATAAAGATTCAAGCTATTAATTCATAATTATACCCCCTAACACCGGACAAACTGGGAAAAATTGCCACAAAAGCACAAAGACACAAAGGGGAAAATTTTTATTTAAATTCATCTTCGTGCCTTGGTGTCTTAGTGGCAATGAAAAAAGTTTTGCCATAAAAACACAAAATTTGTAATTAAGAAACTAATTCGTAAAAGCAAAAAATGAAAATATTGCTTATCTATCCATACTGGCTTGAAGAACGGAACAACACCGAAGATGTGGCGGTACCGCCCATCGGCATGTACTATGTGGGCGCGGTACTCAAAGAAAATAATTACGATGTCGAGATATTGAACTGGTGCAAAATCAATGAAACACCTGAAAAAATAGGTGAGATCCTGCTTGAAAAAAAGCCCAATGTCATAGGGTTTTCTATTTTGCAGGCAAACCGTTGGGGAGGCATAGAAATTGCTAAAACAGCCAAACAAATCGATCCTGAGGTAAAAATTGTTTTCGGCGGAGTAAGTGCCACTTTTTTATGGAAACATTTCTTAACTCATTTCCCGGAAATCGATTATGTAGTCATGGGTGAGGGTGAATACACATTTTTACATCTGATAAGATGCATTGAAAAAAAAGAAGATGCACATATTGGAAATATCAAAGGCATTGCTTTCAAAAAAGACGGCAAGGTTGTTCGAACAAAACCTGCCGAGTATATTCAAGATCTTGATCAGCTTCCGGTTCCGGCAAAGTACTTTGAATACCAACATCTGTCTTTGACCCGGGGCTGTCCGGGGAAATGCACATTTTGCGGTTCCCCAAATTTTTGGGGCCGTAAGGTCAGGTTTCATTCGGTCAACTATTTTGTTGAGGAACTTGAACTTCTTTACAAAAAGGGAATTAACTTTTTTTATTTCTCGGATGACACTTTCAGCATCAACAAAAAACGTGTGATCGAAATTTGCAAAAAAATCCTTGAAAAAAATCTTGAAATCACGTGGAATGCCATATCCAGGGTCAATTATATGAGTGAAGAAGTTCTTTCCTGGATGAGAAAGGCCGGCTGCATTCAAATCAGTTACGGGATAGAAAGCGGTTCCGAAAAAATTAGGGCTTATCTGAACAAAAAAATCACAACCGATGAGATTGAAAAAGCTTTTGCCATCACTTTAAAATACGGCATCTTACCACGGGCCTATTTTATCTATGGCTCCCCCGGAGAAAGCAGGAAAACCATTCAAAAGAGCATCGATTTGATTAAAAGAATCAAACCGCTGGTCATTTATTCTTCTGTTCTTTCTTTGTTTCCGGGAACTGCACTCTATTCTGAATATAAGAAAATATTTAATGTGTCTGAGGATATATGGTTAAATCGTATTGAGGATATCAAATATTTTGAAACAGATACTAAATTATCCCGTGAAGCTGTAATCTCCTTTGGAAAAATATTAAGAACTACATATTATGAATTACTTCCTGCAATTGTGGAGGCCATTGAACTTATCGACGAAAAGGAATTTCATCCCATGCATGCCGATTTTTTCTCCAGGCTCGGAATGACCTTTGATCATGGGGATTATGCATTAAATGAAGACATAAAGGGAAAAAATAACATTGCTGAAAAATTATACAAAAAAGCGTTGAACTACCATCCTGATTCCCGCGCTTATCTGGGGCTGGGAATCTTAAATCAAAAGAAAAGAGCCTATCATGAATCGGTTCAAATCCTTTCAAAAGGGGTTGAGCATTTCCCTGACAATGAGCAACTCAGCTTGTGTCTGGGGATAAGCCATATGAATCTGGGCGCGTTCGAAACAGCACTGTCGTTTTTTCTAAAATTTCAACATTCAAAACAAGCCCTTGGATTTATAATTAACTGCTACAATGCATTGCACGATTTTGAAAAAGCTTCAGCTTATCAAAAAAAGCTTGAATATCGAAAAAAAATGAATATAATGATCGTTTAATTTTTATGGTCTCGTAAAAAGCAACTATTTTTTCAGGAGGAGAAGTATGAAAGTATTGGTCAGTGATAATCTGGGGGAAGCCGGTATCAAAATGTTTGAAAATGAAGAGGGAATTGAAGTCGATGTTAAGACAGGACTTCCTCCTGAAGAGCTTAAAAGTATCATTGGAGATTATGACGCCCTGGTTATCAGAAGTGCCACAAAAGTAACTCAGGATCTTCTGGAAGCGGCAACTCGATTAAAAGTTGTGGGCCGTGCCGGGATCGGTCTTGATAATGTCGATATACCGGCAGCCACTAAACGGGGTATCGTAATTATGAATACTCCGGGCGGTAATATTATAACGACAGCCGAACATGCCATTGCCATGATACTCTCTTTGTCACGAAATATTCCCGAGGGTACAGCATCATTAAAGGCAGGAAGATGGGACAAAAAGAAACTCCAGGGCAGAGAGATATACAACAAGATTTTAGGAATTATAGGTTTTGGTAAAATCGGTTCCATTGTGGCGGATCGCGCCCGGGGGCTGAAAATGCAGGTGATTGTTTACGATCCTTTTGTCACACCGGAACAGATTGAAAAGGCCGGATATGAAAGTGTTTCTCTGGAAGAGTTATACCGCAAGTCTAACTATATAACCATACATGTTCCAAAACTAAAAAGCACCATCGGTCTGATCAGCAAGGACGCTTTTGGTCAGATGAAGGACGGTGTAATGATAGTAAATTGTGCTCGGGGCGGTATTGTTGATGAAGCTGATCTTTATGATGCCATGAAGTCCGGCAAGGTCGCCGGAGCGGCACTGGATGTCTTCGAAAAGGAACCTCCAGGAGTTTGCCAGCTCTTTGATTGTGATAATCTGATCTGCACGCCTCACCTGGGGGCCTCAACACAGGAAGCCCAGACCAATGTGGCGGTGGACGTGGCCGGCCAGATCATCGATTATCTGAAAAATGATACCATCTTAAATGCGGTCAATGTCCCCTCTGTCACCGGCGATCTTCTTAAAAAGCTTGGCCCGTTATTGACCCTGGCAAATCAGATGGGCAGTCTCCAGGCCCAGCTTACCAAAGGTGCTCTCAAGGAAGTAATCATTGAGTATGCCGGCGATTTCAAAGGCCTTGACCTGGCTCCGGTTTCCATAGCGGCTTTAAGAGGCTTGCTGACTCATGTGGTCAAGGATGATGTGAATTTTGTCAATGCGCAGGCCCTTGCCAAAGATAGAGGGATAAAGGTCACGGAAACAACCAGTGATGAGTCCGGAGAGTATATCAACCTGATTACAGTACGGGTCATTACCACCGAGATGACTAATACGGTGTCCGGAACAATATTCGGAAAAAATGAGCTCAGGATCGTAAAAATTAATAATTTCCGGATTGAATTAATCCCAACGGGCCATATTTCACTGATATACAATTATGACAAGCCGGGTGCCATCGGGAGTTTTGCAACACTTCTCGGTAAAAACAATATTAACATAGACCAGATGCAGGTGGGACAAGAAGAAGGCGGGGAAATGAACATTATTTTTCTCAAAACAAATGTATCAATTCCCCCTGATGTTATTGAAAAATTGCATAATCTGGAACTAGTTAAAACAGTGACACCCCTTGAGTTTGATATGTAGGCAGCACAACGCATAAGTTGGACTTTTTACGAAGCCATCAAGTTGAGAAAAGTACTTTCAGCACAAATTAGCTCTTATTTAAGTCAATAACCGAAATGAAACTGTTCGACAGTCACTGCCATCTTGATGACCGGGCGTATGACAACGATATCCTGGAGGTTGTCAAACGGATGAATACCGCCGGTGTTGCTGGGGCAATGATTATCGGAACAACCCTGCCCCGTTCCATCAAGGCCGTTTCCCTGGCAGAATCGTTCCCTGGTCTGTACGCCTCGGTGGGAATTCATCCCCATGATGCCAAAAGTTGCAATGAAGATACGCTCAAAACACTTATAACCCTTGCAAAAAATCCCCTTGTACATGCCTGGGGAGAAATCGGACTCGATTTTAACCGAATGTTCTCACCCAGAGAAACCCAGGAAAAGTGGCTTATCCGGCAGCTCGAGATTGCCGCTGAACTGAATCTTCCCGTCATTTTTCATGAGCGGGACAGCAACGGCCGTCTTATCAAGATCCTGAAAACGCATTTTAAAAATATGAAAAGCGGGGTGATCCACTGTTTCAGCGGGAACAAAACAGAGCTGAAACAGTATCTTGACTTCGGCCTTTATATCGGGATTACCGGCATTGTGACCATCAAAAAACGAGGCGCGGATTTGCGCAAGCTTGTACCATTTATCCCTGTGGATCGTATTCTTATTGAAACCGACGCCCCCTACCTTACACCCGCGCCGGAAAAGAACCACACCATGCGAAATGAACCTGCCTTTGTGCGATCGGTTTTGCTAAAGCTGGCTGCGGTCAGAGAAGAAAATCCCGAGTATCTATCAGCTAAAATTTGGGATAACACCTGCCTCCTGTACGGTATTGAAACCAAACTGACAATATAATATTATCCTCGATACTATATCGAATAATATTAGCGGAGGATCATCCAATGAAAAGTTATCGAAAAGAATTGTGGTTTGAAGTGCCTGCACGGCGTGCGCTTATTAATATTACCCCTCAGGTTGAAGCCTGCCTTAAGGAAAGCGGGATAAAAGAAGGGATTGTCCTTGTAAACGCCATGCACATTACAGCGTCTGTATTCATCAATGACGACGAATCCGGTCTGCATCATGATTATGAAGTATGGCTTGAAAAACTGGCGCCCCACGAACCGGTTTCACAGTACCGGCATAATGTAGGCGAGGATAATGCAGATGCGCATATGAAAAGACAGATCATGGGGCGGGAGGTGGTTGTGGCAATTACACAAGGCCGGCTCGACTTTGGAACCTGGGAGCAAATATTCTACGGAGAGTTTGACGGCAGACGACGTAAGCGAGTCTTAGTCAAAATAATCGGGGAATAGTCCTCATTTCTTAAAAAGCCGGTTTGTTTTGGTTGCAAGGCTTAAGTCATGCCTATTCCAAAAACTCCTCTTTAATGGTAATTTCGCTTTTGCTTCTTATTTGCGCCAGCAACGCATCAAAGGTCCTGGCTTTCTTTTGCTGGAGCAATCTTTGCTTTATCGATACTTTTTCCTTGTTAAATTCTTCAAATTCCGCCGTTTTTCTATCCCTAAATTGAATAACATAATACCCTTTTGTACTTTTTATGACTTTTTCCGGCAATTTTATTTCATTTGTAAGTTGAAAGGCAGCCTTGGCAATCTCACGCTCAGGTCCAATTTTAGGAATCGAATCATTTCGTTTGAAGAAACCTGTAGTTGTTGGAGTTAAATTAAAATGTTTGCTTTCCGTACTCATCGATTTGCCACTTTTTAAAGCAGACAGATGTGTATCTGCATCCTCTTTCGCTTTTGCTTCCTGCCTTTGTTTTACCAAATCAGCCTTGACCTCTTCCTTAACCTTATCTAATTCAGGTATCTTCGGCGGAATCTTCTCAATAACCTGGAGAATGTAATATTCATCTCCAAATTCCTGGATATCACTGATCTCCATAACCGCAAGATTAAAGGCGGCCAATGCGAACTTTACTCGGTCTTTGATACCTTTTTCCGGCCCCTTTTTTGTAAAAAAGTCTGTAGTCAAAACTTTGAGATTTCGTTCAGCTGCTACTTTTAACAAATCCTCTCCTGCAAAAGAAACATCAGAAACATCCTCTGTTTCGTCGTAAGCGAGGTTTTTTGCCATTTCTTCGGTCAATTTCTTTTGAATTTTCTTTTTGGCTTCATTAAAAGAAAGGATGGATGCCTCATTTACTTTTTCAATATTGATAATATGCCATCCGAACCGCGTGCGAACCGGTTCGCTGATTTCCCCTGCTTTCATGGAAAAGGCCTTGTCCGCAAAGGGTTTTACCATGGCCTTCTTTTTGAATGTGCCAAGGTAACCTCCCGTGTTTCGGGTTGGTCCTTCTGAATACTTGCTGGCCAACTCAGCAAATTTTTTCCCTTCTCTGGCCATCTTCAGGATATTTAAAGCTCTTTTTCTTGTCCTTTCAACATCCTCAGGGCCGGCATTCTGATCTACCTTTAGCAAAATATGTCTGGCTTCAACGGTTTTCGGTATTTCAAACTCCTCCGGATTTTCATCAAAATAATCCCGTATTTCTTCATCAGAAATCGTAACCTTGGATCGGTATCTATCCGGGTCGAAATGCAAGTATCTAACTTTTACCGTAGCATCTGTTTTATAATTTTCTTTATGCTTTTCAAAGAATGTTTTTATTTCTTCACTGGATGGCTTGATATCTTTATATTTATCAGGATCAAACAGTACGAAATCGATATCTACCGATGCATTGGTCCAGTTAAACCATTCTTTGACCTCCTGGTTTGAAACCTTAACACTGCTTGTAATGAGAACTTTTAACCTCTCAATAAGCATCGCATCTCTCTGGGAAACCTCGAATTCTTCGGGAGTCATTCTGAGGCGATCCAGAACATTTTGATAAAGGCGGTTATCAAATACCCCGGCTCTCTGAAATGCTCCATATTGCATGATTGCATCGGCAAGCTCCTTGTCTGAAACACGAAACTTAAGCCTTTGAGCCTCCTGAACTAAGAGTTTTTTGTCGATAAGTTGATTCAAGGCCTGCCTTTTTACATGAAGCATCTTTATCATATCTTCATTAAAGTTGTTCCCGAATCTTTCGCGCAGCCGTTCAACAAGATTATTATATACCTCCCTGTAATCATCCAGTGTGATCTGATCTCCATTGACAAGCGCAATCCTGCCCCCTCTTTGTGACCTGAAACTTCCCACACCCCAGAAAATAAATACAATAACAATAGCGCCTAAAAGTACTTTGATTAACCAATTACCAGCCTGTTGCCGCATAAACCTGAGCATATAGTTCCTCTCATTTATAATTTAAAAAACTTTTTAATCTGTGTTCACCTGCCCGCTCGTGCCTTGCAATGGCAGGCGGGTCTGTATCCCAAAAAAGGAAATTCCTATACTATTAAATTATTACCGAAACAGGCTTCACATGTCGATCGATCTTTGTCCCCACCGTCTCGGAACAAAACGCACACAGATATTCGTACTTATCACCTTCTGGCAGGACAAGCAGAAGTCTTTTGCGAACCGGAACCGGACGTTTGCACTTTGTACAATAGAGCTCTATAGCATCAAAATCCTTATACATTCCAGCTTGTTTGGTATTAGGAGTATTTGCTGCCGATGGTCTAATAAATCTAGGCAAATTATTTGGGGTCATATCTTACCTTGTCAAAAATTCTTTTATATACAGTATGTTGTAAATTATAAAGTACTGATGATATTTTCTATCTTTAATTTTGTCAACACCTTCCGGTCATAAATTCCGATAAAATATTTATTGACACATTTATCAGGTTTTGTTAATTTTTTTTCTAATTTGGGGCTGTAGCTCAGCTGGGAGAGCGCATGACTGGCAGTCATGAGGCCGACGGTTCGATCCCGTTCAGCTCCACCAAATATCTAAAAAAAGGTTGGTCTGTGGGACCGGCCTTTTTTTATTTGTATTATTGTATATCACGGATGC
>JAFDBA010000151.1 GCA_019313505.1 Deltaproteobacteria bacterium | reverse complement strand
GACAGGGTAACCGGCGTCTCGTCATTGTCCATGTCAAGGGCCTCATTTTTTATATCATAAGGACAAGGGAGCAGTTTAGTGACAGCGTCAAGGAGCGGTTGAACCCCTTTATTTTTATAGGCCGATCCCATGAAGACCGGTGTTAGTTGGCGTGTCAGAGTTCCCGTTCGCACTGCCGCGATGATCATGTCTTGGGTAACTTCTTGTTCTTCAAGAACAGCTTCCGTCAGTTGGTCCGAAAACATGGAGGCCGCATCTATAAGCTCTTCCCTCCTTTGGACTGATTCCTGAAGAAGATTTTGTGGTATATCTTCAATTCGAACATCTTCTCCGTTTTCGCCATCAAAATAGACGGCTTTCATTGATACAAGATCAACAACTCCTTCCAGGTCAGCCTCAAGCCCGATGGGAATTTGCAGGGTTACTGCATTGTGTCCAAGTTTTTCTTTGAGCTGGCCAATGACCCGAAAAGGATTTGCGCCACTCCGGTCACATTTGTTGATAAAAGCTATACAGGGCACCTTATAACGTTTCATCTGTTGGTCAACAGTGATGGACTGGGACTGAACACCGCCTACAGCGCACAGAACCAATATGGCGCCGTCAAGAACCCGTAAAGACCTCTCAACTTCTATGGTAAAGTCAACGTGTCCCGGGGTATCGATAATATTAATTTCATGGCCAAGCCATTCACAGTAGGTTGCGGCTGAAGCAATGGTAATGCCCCGTTCTTTTTCAAGTTCCATGGAATCCATGGTTGCGCCAACACCGTCTTTTCCTTTTACATCGTGGATAGCATGTATCCTTTTTGTGAAAAAAAGGATTCTTTCGGTGAGTGTGGTTTTTCCGGAATCAATGTGTGCACTGATTCCTATATTTCTGACATTATAGGTTGATTTCTTCATAACGAAGCGGTTCCATCCTTCTAAATTCGATATTCATCATTATTCGATATTCGTAAACGTTCAGCCACAAAGACACGAAGACACCAAAGTTTATAATATAATTCTTGTGATGCCATAACTTTTTCAAGCAAACTCGGTCCTAATATTTTATGTAGGATATATGCAGCATCTACAATTTTCTTGGCAATAGATTCTACTCTTTTCGATAACGGTTTGTAATTACCCATTCTTTGTGACTTTGTGCCTTGGTGGCAAATGTTTTTCCAAGGAAACCCGGTAAAGATAATTGCAAAAACGTGGATGTCAAGCCATTCTTATGCTAACTTATTTCGTTTATTTATAAAATTGACTGTGCTGGAAGAGCAATCCTTAATTTTAGCTCACTTTAGCTCACTTCAAACTTTAGTCACTTTAATGATTTTTTTATCAAGCTCTTACCATTCACTGGTGAGATCCCTTTCCACCTGCTCCCACTTGGAATTTAAGTTCTCTATAACATCTATGGCAATATCCAGGTGGCTTTCCATATGCTTGGAAAATATTTCATCCTGCATCTTCTTGTCTTTTATCCCTCTTGATTGTAAAGGCATATCAGAAACCAGCATGATGGATCCGATGGGAACCTCATAACGATAAGCCACTGAGAAGAGAGTTGCCAGTTCCATGTCTATGGCGAGTATCCTTTGATGTCTCAAATAACCGACAAACTCGTCGTCGAATTCCCACAGCCTTCTATCCGTGGTATATACAATGCCGCATTTGGGAGTTAAGCCTACTTTCCGAACCGCCCCGATACAGTATAAATTTACCGAAGAGGTGGGTATGGCCGGGAATTCCTTAGGAAGGTAATGCCTGCTGGTACCCTCGCCACGGATAGCCGCGGAAGGGATGATAAAATCGCCGATTTCAAGGGAGTCTTCTATCCCTCCACACATTCCAAGCATTACAACAGACTTGAAGTTGTTGAGATAAGCAAGGCAGTTGATAATAAGGGCTGCCTGGGGAGAACCGATACCGAAGTCTATCATTGTGCAATTCATGTCTTTTACGTTAACTATACGAAACTTGCCTTCGTTGTATTCTCCCCGGGTCTTATCTTTGAATCGGTTGAGGTAGCGCTTGAAATTGGTAATAAGAAAATGTTCGCAGAAATTTTCAATCTTGCAATTTGTATATCTTTCCAGGGTTTGCCTTATGTATTCGTGTTCTTTAAGTGCCATTTAGGATTCCTTTTTATTTAGTCTTGAAAAACCTGGTCCTTTGGGCCTCCGGATCTGCCTGAAGAATGACTGCAAGAGTTTGAAGTGAACTAAAGTTTAAAAAGGTTGTGCCCGTTGGCCCGTTAAGCCCGTTAGCCCGTAATTTAATACCGGACAACGGGCTAACCGGTTAACCGGCTAACCAGGCATAGGCACTTTAGATCACTTTAGACACTTTTAACTTGTACGGCTAAAACAGCTCTTTTCTGGGGCAAACCAAAGCATAGTCCTTTGAGCCAGGATTCTTTACTGTATATCTTTGACATTTTTAAACCTTACAAGGACGATTAAACAAATTCCGGATAGGAGCATAAATCCAATTGTGGGTACAAGCCCCATCTTCAATGCAAGCCGGCTAACTCCCACCAGGGGTAATAGGCCCACGCGAACAATCCTCCGCAGGCCGGCGTGCCCTGCGATGAAGTTGGCCGTCGCCGGTGAGTAAGTGTAATAAAAGTTTACCAAAGTTCTGCCGGGACCGTTGGTGAGGAGAAAGCGGTCACGCATTACACGTAAAATCTTAACGTGTGGTTCCATGGGGGAACCGTAAGCTGCCGTGGCTATGAAGCAGCCACCACCACCACCACCGCCGCTACTGCTACTACGGGTGCTTCCGTCGTCAAGAAATTCATCAGTTCTTATACAAGTATTATTGCCCCCGCCACCCAAGTTTAAACGCCCACACCCATAGATGTTGTCTTTTCCGGGGTCGCCCATATCTATGGCCGAAGAGGTCAGTGCATTCCACAACTCAAAGACAGAATACCCCGGATATTTATCCAGAATTAATGCCGCAGCACCGGCAACATGGGGGCTGGCTGCACTGGTGCCGGAAAAGCGGCCAAAAGTATAATTTAAAACATTGTCCGGGCCGCAGATATCCGGCTTAATCCTTCCGTCGTTGGTGGGACCTTGAGAACTGGAAGGTTCCTGGGGGCCTATTGGCCAGTTTGGCCAGTTGCTATAATCAATTGCACTCACAGCCATTGCTCCGTCGGCATCCGCGGGGTTTGGAAGGCTGCTTGAGGCTATTGCGGGAGTTAGCGTATGAGATAAGCTGTATACTTCCAATTTGTGATTTGAGGTAGCGCTAATTTTTTTAATTCTAAGATCGTATATGCCGGCTCCGTCTAACGGTACGGTATAAGAAATATCTTCAATGGGTTCTTGAGTTCCTGTCTGAGAATTTTCGCTCGATGCGACTAAAGCCGAAGAGCTATTATAAAGGTAGAGATTATAATCCTGATTGGTCGCCGGCCAGGCATCCCAGGTCAAATAGACGTCGATGGTTTGTCCGGCACCGGCAGTTATGTTTATTGTTTCGTCGCCGACTGAAACATCATGCCACTCATTACTGTTCAAATCAGTAAAAGTGGCCTGGTAATGCCGCTTTGACTGGTTGCCGGCGGCATTCACCCACAGGATCCCATGATTATAGGCATGGTTTGCCGTACAAACAGGGTTGCTGTTATAACATTCCCCGTCATAAAAATTAGTATTAAACACTACTAAAGAGTGATTAATGATTTTGATTCCATGGTTGATAGCGTAGTCTTCAGCATCCCACAAATCTAATGTGTCATAGATTCTTAACAAATAAAGCTTTGCCCCCGGAGCCATGTCGTAAACAATTTCGGCCACGGCTGTTCCGTGTTCTTCTGTTTCTGGCTCTGAGGTGAAATCGATCTTTACAACATTGTTTGGAAGTTCGAAGTTGTTTATAGCATCAGTTAGTCGATCAAATCCCACATCTATTACCGCAACATTTACACCGGAACCGTCATATCCTGCGGTATGATATGAGGAGGCTCCGGTCAGTCCCACCCCTTCACTTACGTTTGCCGGTATGAGCCTGTCAGGAAGTTTAATGAATGAGACCCCTCTTACATTATCGGCAATAGCTGTAAGCATATTGATAGGCGCCTTGACTTTTGATACATTTCCGGCACTTTTAATGATCTTGCCGCCTAACGCCTGAAGTGACGTCTCATCGATTGATGTCCCGGGTTCATTCATCAGATAAACAGTGACATTGTTATGGTCTTTTATTTTTATATTCCTGCCCTGTGCAAACAACCGGCCGGCCATGGGGCTTTTTTCATGTTCTACCTCAAGTTTTTTCAGGCAACTCGCCATTTTGGGATGAACATTTTCCTTTGCCGGAGCCATATGCAAGTCTTGGGCAAAGGCAAGGGCGAAAAAAACAAAATTAAGTAACAGGATTGTACCGAATATTGTTAAAAAATATCCGTATCGGATTCTCTTCATGGTTTTATTTTTTCAGGTTTTATAAGTCTGTTCGGAAGCTTTATTGACTGAACAACAGATTCCTTTGACAGGGGAATTAATCGATTTACCGGAACCAACGCTCTTGACAGGTTCCCGGCTTTTTTCTCAATCGTTATATTATGATTTTCAATTATCTTTTTTCTTTCAATCTTTTTTCTTTCAAAGATTGAAGAACCGGGATCGAACAGGATGTATACCTTCACCAGACCTTTAGTTAGAAAAATATTACGTTCCTTTGCAAAAATATCAGGGTCTGGGGCAACAGCAAGTTCGTAAAGAACTGAGGTAAGCTTTATTTCTTCCGGAAGTTTATGCTCCTTGTTAAATTCTTTAGGTAATGTTTTTTCTTTCTTTTCCGGAACAGATTTGGTGACATTAAGATCCTTTTCAGAGTTTGTTACACACCCTGCAAGAATAACAGCTAAAATTATTAAAAATAGTCTTTCCATTTTAGATTATCAGCATTGAAACGCTTGGGTTTTGCTTCAGAATAGTGTATGATTTTCATTGTCGGCTCCTTAATCCAATCGAAAATATTGAATCATCCTTGTTATCAATCTGCAAGGCTTAGGTCAACAAAAATGGAGAATGAATGATCGGTTATGCAAATCGGCTCAAAAAAGTGGAATAATGTTATATATAACGGCGCCAGAGAACTTGGAATTCAGATTGACAGGGGGAAAATAGATCAATTTGGAATACATGCCTTTGAACTTATAGAATGGACCAGAAAGACCAACCTGACTGCCATTTCCGATCCTTTGGAGATTGCGGTAAAGCATTTTCTGGATTCCATAGCACCGGTCCCGATTATTCCTCCGGATATCTCTTTGCTCGATATCGGTTCGGGCGGCGGATTCCCCGGGATTCCGCTTAAGATCATGATACCGTCTTTATCTGTAACTCTTATCGATGCTTCCAGAAAAAAGGTCAGTTTTTTAAAACATGTGATCAGAATGCTCGATCTTGATAATATTGAGGCCTGCCATGTCAGGGCGGAGGATCTGCCCGGGGATCGCATCTTTAATAATACTTATGATGTTATTGTAAGCCGCGCTTTATCTTCCATTGCTGATTTTGTTCAGATGTCGTTGCCCTTGCTTGCAAAAGATGGGTTTATAATCGCCATGAAGGGAAAAATAACTGACATGGAAATTGAATCCGTGCGATCACTGACAAAGAAAAGGTCTGGCACACAGGAAAACAGCACGGGCAATTTTAACATTATATTGAAAAACTACAGACTCCCATATCTAAAATCGGAAAGATCAATCGTTTTATAGTGAGCTAAAGTTTGAAGTGAACTAAAGTGAGCTAAAGTTAAGGAAAGCGCCACAGGCGCAACACATTTAATATTTAAATTGATAGAATTCCTACACTTTAGGCACTTTTCCGGGTTATCCGGATTAGGTGATAAGTATGGACAAGTATAAATCCTTTTGATATTGGTCTGGGACTTAGAATATTTCAAGAAGTATCGGGAGCTTAAAAAAAACGCAAGAAAAAGGAGAAAAACTATGCCCAGTAATGACCCGGAGCAAACCATCGATTTCACCGTGGACCGGAATAATCTTTACCGTGAGGAATCCTTCACCGATGTCAAAGTCGCCGCTATAAGGCGACTTACGCCTGTAAAGTCTGATGGATCTGATGATGAAAGTCGTGATTCCATTTTTATGGCACAGACACAGTTGATGTCGCCATCGGGGCCTGTGGTGCTTCAATCCGTGCTTGATGCAAAGACTTTAGAAGAAGCTATGGAGAGATTTCCAAAGGCAATGCAAAAAGAGATGGAGAAGGTTGCTTCGGAGGATAAAAAAAAGGAATAGGGGGAGGTCTCTGTGAAATAATCAGGTTGAACAACCAATGGAAAAACCGGAAACCATAGTAAACGGCGCCTATCCAAACCGTCCGCTTGTGGCAGTAGGGGCCGTTGTTTTTAAGGAAGACAGGGTCTTGCTGGTACTGCGTGCCAAACCGCCTGCTGAAAACCATTGGACCATTCCCGGAGGATCCGTTGAACTGGGTGAGACCCTTCAGGAAGCGGCAGAACGGGAAATAAGGGAAGAGACCGGCCTGATCATACAGGCCGGAGAGCCTGTATATACGTTTGATGTAATTGAACGTGACTCAAAAGGGGAAATCCTGTTTCACTATGTGATTGTGGACCTGGCGGCCGATTATGTGAGCGGAGAACTCAGACCCGGCGATGATGCTACCGATGTATGCTGGGCCTCATTCAGGGACGTTGAGAGCCTGAAAGTCAGCGCTGCGACACGCAAGCTGTTAAAGGAATGCTACAATTCATGGCAGGCGGGTCTGCATCTGCCAGCCCCGTAGGTCCGGAAGATCGTACTGGGGCGTTCTATTTAACTTAATAAAAAATGAAGGAGTTAATTTATGGCAAATGTATCCATTAACGATTACTATGAAGATTTACAGATAAGCCCCAACGCCGATAAGGAAATGATCGAGCGAGTTTTCCGGATACTGGCGAAACGATATCACCCCGATAATACTGAAACCGGCGATGCTGAAAAGTTCAACGTGCTTTATAAAGCATACCAAGTCCTTTCCGATCCTGAAGAACGGGCGGCCTTTGATGCAAAATACGAGCAGTTACGTGCGGATAGATGGAAGATCGTTGAAGAAGCGTCACAGTCCGACGGTTTTGAGCAAGATGACCGGATACGTCAAGGAGTTCTTTCGTTGCTATATGTTGCACGTAGACAGGATGCATTGAATCCTGGAATGGGCATCATTGAATTTGAGAAAGTGCTCGGGTGTCCCCAGCATCACATGGATTTTCATCTCTGGTATCTCAAAGAAAAAGGATGGATTCTGCGCACCGATACCGGGGGTTATGCTATCACGGCGGATGGTGTAGATAAGATGGCAAATAACGATCTTATGTTAAGAAAGGATCGTTTGTTGCCGGGGATCGGTGAAACTTCAGAAGGGAGCGGGGAATCAATGGATTCTGTCCCTGACGACAAAGTCCTTTTAAGGAGTGATGGAGAACGGGATAGCACCAAAAAATGAACATCGAACATCCAACGTCCAACATCGAATGTTGAATGGAAAAAGATGAACATCGAACATCGAACTTCCAACATCGCCCCAGTGAAATAGAAAAAAAGTTTCACGGGGTAAAAATATTGAATGAAAGACAAAAACAAGGGCAAGAATTTCATTAAAACGGCTGAAAAGAAAAAGAAATAGTCATTCAAGGTTCGATGTTGGACTTTTAAAAACAGATGAAATTAAATTGTGGAGCGGAGCGACATCATTATTCGATGTTCAACGTTGGACGTTCGATGTTGGACGTTCATTGAACAATATCATGAGTTGATCCATCCCGAACTTCATCTGACCATTAACAAAAATCAGCTTGAGCTTGCATCAAATTTGTAGTGATATTGATTGCTGATTGCTGGTTACTGGTTACTCGTTGCTGGTTATTTGTTATTCGTCATTCGTTATTTTTACCCCGTGAAACTTTTTTCTATTTCACTGGGGCGATATTCATCATTTATCACTTTTTACTGAACCCTGATCTAATAATCAAGTGTTAATTATTAATTATTAACCGTTGGTTATTAACTATTATTTCCTGAACTCTGAACCCTGATCACCGATCACTGAGCGAATTGCATATGTCCT
>JAFDBA010000150.1 GCA_019313505.1 Deltaproteobacteria bacterium | reverse complement strand
TTATAGGAACAGGCATGCCCTTAAAATTGATGGTCTCGTAAGAGGCGTACTTGCCCTGCGTTGAATGATTACGAAATGCAGCCCAACGCAGTAGATGGGACTTTTTAAGAGACCGTCAAGATTGGCGAGTGATAAAAAAGATCATCAAGAAGTATCGATTTGACAAAGTCATAATCTGCACTACAATGAAACTGTAACCAAAACTTTTCAATGGATACTAAAAAAAGGAGTATTAACTCATGTATGAAAAAAATGAATTGTGTAAAAAAATCACAGCATTATATCCGGATATCGGAGAATGCGGAATCGACGTAAGTGTAGAGTATGATGAAGAACAAAAAGCATGGGTAGTGGACCTGAAAAAGGATCATCACGAACTCAGAACATTTCTCGAAGACGGGGACGCTGAATTGTGCATGGGAGGAAAGCAATGTGTTAGCCTCGGCATTGAAATAGCCCAGCTAAGAGACAACATAAAATTATTATAGTACGGATAGGGTATAAGTTCATTGCAAAAAGAATGAACAAGGAGGCTGTATGGAGCGCTTTGAATATGAGATTACCCGTCATTCAGCAGATACCTTTGATAAGGTCATCTATTTTTGTTCTGAGGCTGGCCAATGCGGTATTGATGAAGTCTCGAAAGATCAGACAAGAATTTTGGCTGATATTCTGAACAACCGGGGAAGTGAGGGCTGGGAGCTAGTCCAAATTTCTTTCGGCAAGGATGGCGTGATGGCCTTTTGGAAACGTCGTATTAAAGACAAGAAGAAATAGCCGTGGAAAACAAGACCAAATGTGAGGTTGACTGGGATGCTGTTCTATATTAACGATTTATAATGTATTCAAACAGTGCATGATTTCGCTGCTGATCAATCATTAAGTTATTTACAAAGCTTTATAAGAAAAACACCCCGACTGCTGAAATAAGTGCGGTTAGTTAAAAAACAATCTTTTCGGGAGGGCGCCGTTCGGGGATATATTTATGTGGGATTTTATCACGATTCCATTCTTTTGACACATAAAGGTTGCAGTAACAGCTCCCGTATTCTTCAACATCCGGTTCCCGATAGACACAGGGACAGATAATATCATTGTCGTGTTCTCTGTCACCGGCCGAAAGTCTGCAAGGACATGCCATGTAGCCATATCGCTCTTTATTGGTAATCAAAGCCTCCAGCAATTCAAAGACACGGTCTCTATCCTCGTTAAAATAGTAGCCCTTTGGTTCCTGGGCTTGTTTCAGCATTTCATAGAGTGTTTCGATTTCCATTAAATTCCCAGAGCATCCTTTATTTCTTTTTCCTTAAATCCCACTATGACTTTATCACCGATGATAATTGTAGGGAAAGAACATTTAGGGTTGAATTTTTTAATGTCTTCCAGTATAGCTCTACGTTCTTCTCCTTCCAGAAGGTCAACATCAACAAAGTCGTACATGACCGCACAATCGCTCAGGAACTTCTTGCTGGATTTGCAGTGGCTGCAAGTGCTTAGAGAATATATTTTCACCGGGTTGTCAAACATATGAATATCCTTTCACCGTAAATTTTTAACCAAAAGTATCAAAGCACACTTAATGGAATTTTACAATAATTTCTTCAACGGTTTTACGCCATTTGGGAGGAGCTAATTCCATACCTTCTTTGAAATATCCCACAGCCATAAGAAGCGGAATCCAGTAATTATCCGGGATATTGAATTCCTTTCGCACCGCATCGTGGTCAAATCCGTCCATGGGGTGGGTGTCGAGTCCAAGGTTTTTGGCAGCAAACATCAGCGCCATGGCAAAAAAGCCCGTATTTTTACAGGCAAAGGCCTGCTGTTGCTCCCCATTTTCACCATAAAGGGATGTACGGGATTCTTCGAACCATTGGCGCTGATCTTCTGACATGCTTCCTGCCTTGATCATTTCCTGAAAATTCTTCTCAACAAACTGGTGGCCCTCTTTCCAGCCGTCCCGGTCTGCCAGAATAATAAGCGTTACCGGCGCTTCGCTGACCTTTGGTTGATTCCAAGCCAGACTCTGAAGGCGCATTTTCTCTTCATGGCCTCTCAAAACAATCAGGCTCCACGGCTGAAGATTAAAACTTGACGGCACTTTTGCCGCGGTTTCAATAATTGATCTTAATGTTTCATCCGAAACGTCTTTATCCGGATCAAAAAAATTAACAGCACGTCTACTATTTATAACATCGATAAAGTCCATGTTTGCCTCCTTTCATGTTCTATGATGATTGATTTATTAATGTTTGCTGTCTCAATTAAGCAGTTCGGTCAACGCAACGGGATCTGTAACCGGCTGCTTGCATGTTTTGTCTGTACAAACATAAGCGGTTGCCCTGTTATCCATTTTTTTAACAGCTTCGATAAAAGGAAGATAACGGGCCAGCCTGCTACGGGTCGTATTATTATCTACCAGCATAACAATCTTACCAGGAATAAAAAGAGAATTTATGGTTTTTAGTATTGAGCGTGTATCTTCTTTGTTCCGGTCTCCGACGATGACAACCTCGGCCGGTTTTAACCTTGATGTGATCAGAGCAATCAGAAGATTTGGAGCTGAATCCGGTTGTGCTTTAATGCGTGATAGAATGCTCTTTAAAGTACTTTCAGCTACTTTTGCATATTCCGTGGTATCGGTAAACCGGGTAAGGCGCAGTAGGTTTAAAACAGCAACTGAACCTGCTGACGGTATCACACTATCAGAATCTTCCTTCACACGCATAATGATGTTTTTATCATGATCTTTGCGGGTCATGAAAAAGCCGCCGTTTTCTTTATCGTAAAACAATTTTATCTGCTCGTCCATGAGTTCAAGGGCCCATTCGAGCCGGCCCGGATCAAAATCTGCTTCATAAAGATCAATAAGGCCCTGGATTAAAAAAGAATAGTCACTGGCCATACCGGCAATTTTCCTTTCTCCTTTGCGCCACCGTCTGTGAAGTAGTTTGGTTGCAGAATCATACAGGTTTTTTCTGATAAATTTCGCTGCCCTTCGGGCCGCAATCAGATATCTTTCGTCTTCTAACACCTGATATGCCCTGGACAAGGCGGATATCATGAGCCCGTTCCACGATGTGAGAATTTTGTCATCAAGATGCGGCCGGGGTCTGGCGGCTCGAGCCTGTAGAAGTTTTAATTTAGATTCCTTCAGCGTTTGGGCTATGGTATTGTTTGATCTGCTGAATTTATCAGCTGTCTCATCCAGAGAATGGGCGGCAAATAAAACGTTTTTACCTTTAAAATCCCCATGTGGATCATATTCGACATTTCCTTCTGGTTGCAATCCGTAGTGGTATGAAAATATTTTAGCCGGCTCAGGACCCAATACAGCATCGATCTCCTTTTGCTCCCACACATAGAAGGCCCCTTCGATCTTCTTTTTATGACCACCATTTGGGCCGGGGTCTGCCGGCGTACTATCAGCATCTTCCGCCGAATAAAATCCGCCATCAGGATGGGTCATATCCCGCAGAACATAATCGGCTGTTTCCCTGGCAATGTTCCCAAAAAATATGTCACGGGTGATTAGAAAAGCATCCAGATAGTTTCGTAGTAGCTGGGCATTGTCATACAGCATCTTTTCAAAATGGGGGACATGCCATTTAGCGTCTGTGGAATAGCGATGAAACCCTCCGCCCAGTTGATCATAAATTCCGCCTATTGCCATGGCACGGAGTGTAAAATTTCCCATTTTAAGGGCGGTTTCGCCTGTGTCATCTTGTTTATCGCTATTTTTAGCATAAAAATAATAAGCAAATAAAAAATTCTGAATTGAAGGAGACGGAAATTTTGGAGAAGGGCTGAACCCGCCTAAATTTTGGTCAAATCTTGTGGAAAAATTATTCAGAGCGTTATCCAGAAAATTTATATCGATGGGCCCATGGCTTGAAGACCATGATAAGTGATTTGTTATAATTCTTGATAATTCCTGACCCGAAGAGAGTAATTTTTCCTTTTTTGAAGGATCTTTCCAGGCGGTGGCAATAAGTTTCAAAAGATCAGGCCATGATAATATTCCTGATTTAGCTACAGGCGGAAAATAGGTGCCGCCGTAAAAGGGCTTCAATTCGGGTGTAAGAAAAACATTTAACGGCCATCCTGCCGACCCGGTTAATGCTGAAACCGCAGTAATATATATTTTATCGATATCCGGCCGCTCTTCCCTGTCCACTTTAATACAAATAAAGTGAGTGTTCATTATGTTAGCAATGTTCGGATCCATGAACGACTCCTCTTCCATAACATGACACCAGTGACAGGTTGAGTAGCCTATGGATAAAAGGATAGGTTTATTTTCTGCTTGTGATTTTTCAAAGGCTTCATTTTCCCACGGAAACCAGTCAACGGGGTTATAGGCATGCTGGAGAAGATACGGGCTTTTTTCATGGATAAGGCGGTTAGGTTTATTTTTATTTTCAGTCATTTTATTTTCCTCGGCTGCAATAGAGATTCCAAGGCTGTAAAATATAAGAATAACAGCCGGAAGAATCGATATAAAATTTAACTTGGTAAACATAGGGTAAATTTCATTACTCTGTTATTCCAATTTGGGCGAAGCCCCTAAGTTCATAGTATAGGAATTTCTTTTTTTGGACACAGATGAACACAGATTATCAAGATTTTTAAATTGCAGAACAACAATACTATCTGTGTATATCTGCGTCCTAATTTAACTTGATTTTTTATCTTGACAAGGAACAATGTAGTATTTATTATTAACAATAATCATTATCATTAATGATTATTTTGTCAACTCTATAAATAATAAATCTTTTAATAAATCTTTCCAAGAAGGGGGTAAAATGGAAAAAAAGAAAGTTTTAACCAAGAAAAAAGAGATTAACCCAAGTGACGTTACAATCTGCGACGCCACGGCCCAAATGCTGGAGAAAGCCAAAAGGGACGGTGTGGAGACCGCATTTGACCGGGCTGCCGGCATGAGAGCCTGTCCCATTGGTGCGGATTCTGCCTGCTGCAAACATTGTTCCATGGGGCCCTGCAGGCTGAATGCCAAAGATCCGTATGGAAAAGTTGGAGTTTGCGGTGCGACTATTGATACAATTATGGCTCGTAATTTTGCTCGAATGGTTGCTTCCGGAAGTGCAGCTCATACGGACCACGGGATGAGCATGCTCGATCTTTTCCGTGAAGTTGTAAAGGGAAATATCACGGATTATAAAATCAAGGACCTGAAAAAGCTTAAGCAAGTTGCAGCTTCAATCGGTATTGAAGTCGAAGGGCGTGAGACTAATGACATTGCCATGGATCTGTACGAAGAATTGGAGCGCACCTATACCCAGGTGGAAGGGGAAATACCCTTTGCCAAACGGGTTCCTGAAAAAACATTGGAAACCTGGCGCAAACTCGGTATTGTTCCCAGGGGAGCCATGCGGGAGATTATGGAGTTGATGCATCGGACTCACATGGGAGTGGATCAGCATTATGAGAACATTACCACACAGATCAACCGAACAGCCCTTGCCGACGGCTGGGGTGGATCCATGGTGGCCACGGAAATATCCGATATTCTTTTCGGAACTCCGTCTCCGGTCGCCGTCGAAGTGAATATGGGGGTTCTTAAAGAAGACCATGTCAATATTATCGTTCATGGTCATGAACCAAACCTTTTTGAATCCATTCTGGTATCGGTCAATGAGCCCACGCTCATTGATGCAGCCAAGAAAGCCGGAGCGGCGGGTATCAATCTGGTGGGAATGTGCTGTTCAGGTGCGGAAATGCTGTCGCGTCACGGAATTCCCCATGTAGGAAACTTTATGTCCACGGAAGCCGTGCTGGTCACCGGCGCTGTAGATGCTATGACCGTGGATGTCCAGTGCATCAAACAGGGACTGGCCAAGGTGGCTGAATGTTATGGGACCCATCTCATCACCACCAATCCCAGATGTCATATCGAAGGCGCACAGCACATG
>JAFDBA010000149.1 GCA_019313505.1 Deltaproteobacteria bacterium | reverse complement strand
AACCGTCTGCTGTATCGATAAGCTACCGTTTTCTGATCAATTATTTTCACGGAGTACTCCCGATGGAGTCACCCAGAAGGACATAGGTCTCAATTTCATTCCTGGTGTTTAAATATAAATCCTTGTCGAGTTCAATTCTTCCTTTTTCAAATAGTAAAACAACCGTTGACCCTCCGATTTCGAAGAATCCTTTTCGAGCGCCTTTTGCGACATGAATTCTCGGTCGATATCTTTGCTTAATGGACCCAACGGTAAATGCGCCGATCTCAACCATTGCAATTTGACCAAAGTGCTCGGAATCAAAAAGCGTTAGCATTCGATAGTTTTCCGAATAAAACGGAACCAACGTTCGAAGATTGTAAGGACCACTTGCATAGTACTTCCCCTTGATGGATATGGCTTCACCTGGAACACCAAAATCCGGAAAATGAAAGCGATGGTAATCCGTTAGACTCAGACGACTAATAACCATTGTACCTTGGATAAATTTTCTAACGAGCCTCTCATCACAGAGAAATAAACGAAGGTTAAAAGTGCTTCGCTTGATTCGGAATGTCCGATCCGGATCTACAGATCGATAGGCAAGAATTTTACCATCCACCGGCGCAATACATATATGAGGGTTCTGGTTAATGGGTCGCTTTGAAAGATCAATATCACGCTTAAAAAAATCGTTGAAGCTTGCAAACGCTTCGATCGGACATATCAATTCATCCGCATTAACGTTCATCTTTCGGATAAATGGTTTTATTTTTCTTCTGCTTAGACGCTGCTTGTGAAGCCAACCATAAAGTTGGGAAACATATTTTTGCCGAAGGACAAGTTCGTTGCTAAAGCTTCCCAACCGGGAATTGTATAACCAGTATAGGAATCCACCTGCGTACACACGCTCTGTCCTTAACCTCCCCTGGACACGATCAAAATACTTGATTGAAATTTTACCATTCATAGACTTAACTCGAAAAGCGCATATTCTCGGCTGGGTTCTTGTGCATGTTCTCCCAAGAGTTTATGTGCTCTATTTCCTTTTGCCATCAGTGCAAAAATCACTGTGTTGTATCCTTTGTTCAGAATCTGACGGACGATGAAATACAACCCGGCGCTCCCCAAACCGGACTTTTTCCTTTCTTCTTCTGGAGTAATACCGGCCACGTAAAAATTTATTCGATTTGTAAGCTGTCGATTGTAAATAAATCTCATTATAGACAGCCAATTATCCCTCCCGTTCATGGACCGAATGGCATCTGAAAGTTCCAGGAGTGCCGATGCAAACCCCGCAAGGACATTCTTTTCATCGTGGATGAACGTGAAAAACTCCGGATGAAATGCGTGGCGGCTTTTTTCAAAAAGCTGTATAAACTCTTCAAGCGAGATAAGTGTAAATCCTATAAATCCATTAAAAGACCTTGTTAATACGGAGTGAAACTTTTTCAAATCATCCTTAAGTCGTTTTGTATTCAACCGTGTAAAGCGGTATCCTCTGTCCACCAAAAGCTCGTATCGCTGTTTGCCGAAAGCAATCATTTTCTCAATAGGTTTGCGCCCGGCAATCTCAACAGAATCCCAATAATATTTGGGGATAAAACCATGCCTTTCAAAATGATCCGGATAATAAGCCTTATTATAAGGCTCACCGTAAAAAAGCTTCTGATCAAACCCTTTTGTCATAAATCGATACCCGTGCCATATATCAAAATTCATCGGTCCCCAGATGCGACCGACCCCTTTTTCTTCACGCAGCCAGTTTGTTGAATAATCCAAAAGGTCTCGTGCAACATCAACATCATGAATACACTCAAAAAATCCGATTGTACCGACCGGTGTTCCGTCTGTATCCTTTAGGTCCTGATTGAACATCGCAGAAACACGTCCAACAATTTTTTTTCCTGCTGTAGCCAGGAAGTGTCGATGGGAATTTCCCGGCTTTTGATAGAACATAAAAGTAGGTGCAAACTGTTTTTGCATTTCTGTTTTCAACGGCGGAATCCAGCTTGTATCATGACAATACAGATCATAACCAAATTTTATAAAGGTCTCCGTTTTTGTTGCATCAAATGTAAAATGAATTATTGCCATCGGATTTCTCCTGTACTTCCATCAATAAATATCTCAGAGCCATCGGGAATACGTTTCGTCGCATCCTTAACCGCTACAATTGTCGGAATCCCGAGTTCGCGTCCAATTATGGCGGTATGTGACAACACACTGCCCCGTTCCACTACCAATCCTTTAGCTCTCATCATAAGGAAAACCCAGCCCGGATCCGTCATTTCCGCAATTAGGATCTTTCCGTCTATCCTCAGATCGGGGTCGGGAGTTCTCACGATTCTGGCTTGACCGGATGCCCGCCCGGGTGAGCAGGCGATTCCACGAAGATTCGTAACTTTATTTTCAATGGTTGTTGTTTGCAAATTATAAGAATCCTGAAAGTCCATGGTGTTCATTCCTCGGGTTATAAGGCGGCTGGGGGGAGTCGGGGATTGGCCTTGGCGCAAATATCTTTGTTTACGGATACAAACGGTATGCTTGAAATCAAAACTAACCGCCGATCCGTTAATAATGGAAAAAATTTCATTCATGGTCAGAAAAAAAATATCGTCCCGTTGCTCCAGGAAACCAATTTGATGAAAAGATCGGCCTATGGAACGAAATATGCGTTTCACCAGACCATATGCTCGAGTTCGGGCAAATCGCATGTTTTCCCTGTGAGCAATACCTTTCCGAATAATTTTAACAAGAATTCGAAAAAAGAATCGCTTCAACGGATTATCACCAGCTGCCGATTCAATATCCGTTTCGTGAACATGATCATTCAATGAACCCTCACTTTTAAATGACAACTGGTTCCCGCAGGAAAGTTCACGCCGAATCACCCGAATCAAAATGGTCGGATCATCACTCATGGTTTTTGTCTCAAGCTTCAACTCATGAAAGGTTCTGTCACCATATTTTTGAATATGGGTTAAAAAAGCATCATAAACTTCTCTATATTCGGATGTTTCACGAAGATATCGAAGAAACTTTTTATCATCCAAATTGAACAGTACCGTGAGACCGGGACTATCTTGAATCATTTTACAGATATTCAATACAGACTGAACCGGTTTTAAACTCTCCATATTGCCTGTAAAAGACAGAAGGTGAAGGAGATGGTTTTTCACTCGACCGGATAAGGCTGTTTTATTGAAAAACCGGTTCATCAGCTCATAAGCGAAGATTAGAAAGATATCATTTTCTATGGTAATCGGCCAGATATGAAACAAGTCCGCCTCCATGTTTTTAAAAATGGCATATAGCGCTTTGGGTGAATAGGCATCAAAATCGGTTGCAGCCTTGTGGACATAAATTTTCTTAAAGCGACGATAAAAATATCTCCGGTAATAGCCTTTAAAAATGAACTTCCAAAAAAGAGTGGCATAAGAAATGTATGACATTTTAACTTTTGGGGTAATGACGGCTGAGTTGTCCTCGATTCCCAGCATACGATTACAGGCGGTTTTGTCCTTTGCCAGGGCGGGATTGAAAGAAACCATGCTATACCAGTTGGTCAGGTTGTAGTAGATCCTGCCGTCAATATACCCGATCAGCGTCTCGAAAATGGGTGAACTTTTTTCAACACTCTTGCGATTAAGTGTAAGGCGAATAACCGTTCTTTTCATGACATTTTCATAGACATTTCTTGCAAATGAAAAGGTAAGGGGTGTTGTGACACCTGGATAGCTTTCAACAATATTGGAATTGTCCCACACTGTAACATCTTCAGAATCTATTGCTTGCGATGTTATCGGGCGTGTCTGAAGCAGGTGAAGCATACCGGATGGATCGAATGCCCACTCGATATCTTGCGGCCCGTCGAAATCCGACTCTATGGTTTTTATCATCTTGAAAAGGATTTGGATCTCATCAGAGGTCAGGACAGGCGTGTTGAACGCTTTAATAGCAGTGACAGCGGTGTTTTCATGTAAATCTTCCGCCATGGACATCTTTGTCTTTTTTGTATGGATCCGGGACCTGATAACTTCGCCGGATTTAGAATCTATCCAGAATGTATCGGTCTCTACTCTGTTGGATACAACGCCCTCGCCAACTCCAAACCCTGCGCTAATCAAGTAATCGGATGTGTTTGAAACCGGATTTCGTGTGAATATGATTCCGGCTTTCCGGCTGTCTATCATTTCCTGAACAATGACGGCGATGCGAAATGGAAAGAGTGGAATCCCGCGAGCATGACGATAAAGAATCGCTCTTTCAGAAAGGGCACTCGCAGCACATTCTGCAATTTTGTCTACTATATCTCCTCTGTTAACAAAAAGATAAGAGTCCATCATACCGGCAAAAGATGCATGTTTCGAGTCCTCATCGATGCCGGAGGAACGTACGGAAAAAAGAGAAATGTGGCTAAAATCAGCATCAAGCTGTTTCCGGACCAACGTATTCAGTGTTTGTCGTCCGCATGAGAGAAGCTTTTCCAAAAAAACTTCTCCCACGTGGCCGTTGGCATGCCTCGCTATCAGTTTTTTTATATTAATATGACAGCGACCCAAAATATCTGCAAACGTATTTTGATCAATCACGAACCATCTCGGAACACACATCCCCAGCCTTGAGAGCCGCCAAAGATTCGCGGCTTTGTTTCCAACCAGTTCGGGATCAGGAGCACAAGAGCTTGAACTCGAAAAAACCGGATTCAGTTGAATTTCGACCAAACTTGGATTCTCACACATTATTTATCCTCCAACCTCCTTCTGTTCAACGAAACTGGATTGACTTCATAGAGTTCAAATTTGGTGTATCCCATAGCCCGGTTCTGACGGAGTAACTTCATGGCAAGAGTGTGTTTCCTCTTAAAAGCGGTCAGGGTATCCGGTACAACAAGATGGCGAAGCAGATTGTAATAGCATAACCTTGCATTCTGACATGCAGATTTGGCGATGCTTTGAAGAAGAAGCGTAAAATTGTGATCGTCAATCCAGTCAAAGATATTGGAAAAATTGAATTTTGAAAATGTTCCGGAATTCTTCCGGGTAAAAAAAGTTTCGATTTCTTCACTTACAATGGTAATACGATCGACTCGACTGCGAATTGTCTCGAAGTTGTTCTCCTGCAGATAAGGAGGCATACAGGCGCCGCCCGGATATGATTTTGTCAGCACCCAGTGAATAAAATAATTCTCCCATATGGGAAGATCTCTCAAAACATGATCGACCTGTTTTCGAATCAGAGGACCATAACGAACATCCTTTACCAATCTGAAATGTGCGGGATCCATATACCGACTCATTATCATTTTGCTGAAGAAAAAATCAAAGATCCAGCGCCATCTTCGGGAATTCCATAAATTATCAAAAAAGCACTTTTGAGTAAAAAGGTCTTTGTGAGTCAAAAGAGCCTCAATCTTTTTTCGACCGGAAAAAACTCGAAGTAATTCGCCAAAACGAAAGAAGTAATGGTCTTGTTTTCCCTGGAACAGCACTCCATTTTTTATCAGGCCCGGATGCTGAGACCAGTAAGTTAATGCGGAACAGCTGAGATGAGGCTTGAGTTTTTCAAATAAACGGAGCCGCTTGTTGGAAGGGTGAATCCCCAGAAAAGACAGCATTTCCGGATATTCCAGTCCCTTGAAACACGCAAGTTTCAGTTCAAGTAAGAAATTCTGAACGGCATTCAAATCAATACTTACGATATGAAGAGGGTTTTCCAGAAGAAGCCCGATACTTAAGTCTCCACCGGAGGTAATGGACAGGACCCTGTCATTATCATTCACATCCAGGGCGAGCTTGAGCACCTCAGGGTCTTCCCAGCAGGTGCTATACCCCAGTTTTGTGAAAAATTTTGCCGATGCCACTTTACTCCTGTTGGTTTTCATACTTTTAAAATCCCTTCAATGACTAAGATTGATTGGATGTTAACAATGAAAATTTCGGTTGTTGATTTCAGATTCAGAAAAA
>JAFDBA010000148.1 GCA_019313505.1 Deltaproteobacteria bacterium | reverse complement strand
TGCGACAAAAAACCATAGGGGCGCGTCAGAGGTGTCACGATTTCCGGCATCTTTGCCTTGAATCATATTAGGGATTGTTCCGTTGTTTTCAAACTGTCCGAATTGTTTCAGGATAGAACGAGCTTCATCCAATCTTCCTGCTGCAATCAACCCTCTGACAAAAATTAAGGCGTCCCTGCCCCAATCGAGAAACCATGGATATCCGGCAATTACCGTATTAAAATCGTTCCTTTTTACTACATAATGGTCCAGTGCTGTTTGCAACGCCTCATCCGGTTTGCAATATCTGCTTTTTTCAAAAATAGCCGTTTCCATATCACGGAACAAAGGTTTTTGATTCGGGAAATGAAAATCTTGAGACCCCGTAACAGAGGCGCTCAGCGATAGGGATTCTCCTCCTTTCAGGAATGAAGAAAAATAGCCCGGACTGAACAGATCCGAATCCGGATCTAAACCACGCTCGGCCTCTACTGGCCGGTGTATCATGTATTGCCATTCAGGCTCCCATACAAAAGTCCCCTCAGAAATATTCAAATTTAGCCGATGTTCCTGTTCGGGCACAAATGTGAAGCCGTCCGGATCCGATTTTACAGCCCCGGGCCAGGAATGTTCCGGTCCCTGATATGCCTTAGTGGTCTCGTGAAAATTGCGGCTTTCAATATCAGGACGCAGGATGAGCCGGACAGGCTCATGATCTGCCAGCATTTCCTGACGGCTTTTTGATGAATCGCGCATAAAAACCATGCGCATGGAATTTTCTCCGGGAAGCATCTCCATACATATGGTCAGAAAGACATATTCCCCCTGGCCTGTCGGTACCTGATATCGCCAAAACCCTGTGGAAGGCGATTCGAAACAGAAAGAATCAAAGCAATCGTCGCAGATTTTCTGTGAATAGCCCTGATATACCACCCATGCCCTACAGCGCGTGAACATTACCCATCGATCTTCAGGCATTTCCCTGTCCATATTTGCTGCCAGAAGGGCATCATACTTGCTGGCAAGTTCTCCCCAGGAAACGGCAGCTCGAATCATGCCTCCGCGACCGTTGGTGCCGAGCAGAAGGGGGGAACGGTTAGATAAATCCGGCCGAAAATAGATCCGTTTCACCATTGCATCCTCTGCCCGGGAAAGGAAAAGAAGCGGCCCGTCAACATGTTGAGTATTGCCTGGAGTATAAACCGATAACTTGAGGTTATAAGGGCGATGAATCCTGGGTGGAGGTAGGGGAGAAAAAAGTACAAAACACGATCCGTCCGTACATTTCAGACTTTCTTCATGGTAGAGACACCGGTTTTCATCCATGATTCTGGCGCGAAAAGGTGTGTCGGCACGAACCATTAGAAAATGTTCCGGAGGCACCATTACTTCTCGCTTTTTATCACCGGGCCAGCGCCAGGTTATCACTCGAGGTTCATTGCTGAACGGGTTAAGACTTCGGCAGTATTCCAGGGGATTTTCCCCCAGCTTTCGCGCCGCCTTATCCGGTTCAAATTTACCCAGATCCTGGGTGCCGTTATAAAAATGGAGCACGTCCATAGCCTTGGCCCGAAGGCACTGCTGTTTAATTCGCTCGGGATATAATACGGTTTTAGATTCAGAACGTCTGTTAAGATCGATGTCTTCTGAGTCGGCTGAAAGGCAGAAAACCATGCCTGGATCGAGAAGACACGTATGCAGTCCATGGGACTTACCGATAACCACTTTCCTACTGGAAATAAGATCCACAAAGGTGGATGCTTCCATGCCTGTTTTTTGAGGATTCCAGGATGCTAACGTCTGACGTCGATCATCCAGATTCGCCACAATGAGAAGCTTTTTCCCTGACGGCAGATGTCGTCGCAGCATCACAATACAATTTCCATCCCCCTGCTGGAGCATTTTCAGTTCGGTCTGGTCATGAAAGGCTGGATGAACTTTAAGCAAGGTATTGAGGCGGCGGAGATGATTCACCATATTGGTTTCAGCCCCCCAGTTCAACGAAGACGCCCCATGGACATTGATTTTTTCGGTGGCATACCATTCCACCCCGTTGGCAAAGCCAAAGCCGCCCTGATAACTGCAGAGAGCGCACAGTGCGGTTCGCATCCGAGCAAAGACCTTGGATCGATCGGCCAGACGAAGGTTATCGTGGGTTTCAGCAAAATGCACCGTTGTTCCGTCACTTACGGAGATCTCATTGGCTTCCGGGAGATAGGTTTCAATTTGGCTTCGGTCATAGTTTTGAAAAAGCTCCGAATAGGACCAGTTGAAATTGGCTTTGTTCAGGATATTCCGGGTTACGGAAATTTTTCCACCCAGCCCTTCAAGAAGAAAAATTGTGTCCGGATACTGATCCCTGACCCTGGCAACAATATATTGCCACGCAGGAACCGGAATCATATATCCTGCGTCGCACCGAAATCCGTCCACTCCACGTCGACACCAAGTAATAAAAACATCGGCCATATATTGCCACATGTCTTTTTTGGTATAATCGAGGGTTGTCAGGTCCGCCCAGACCACACCCCAGGCGCCTGGCATCTCGATTTGTCCGTCCGGGTCCCGGACAAGCCATTGAGGATGGGTTTCATGAAGACCGGCGGCCCATCCAGTATGGTTGATGGCGATGTCAATGAAAATCATGGCGTAACGTTCATGGATTGCATCTGTCAGCTCTATGAACTGCTCAAGAGGAGTTGCCCTGGGGTCAAATTCGGCCAAAGCCGGATCCACGGCTGTAAAATTGAGTGCTGCATACGGACTTCCAAACCGCCCCATGCGGGCATAGGTGGTGGGAGTGGGATGTATCGGAAGGAGCTGGATTATTCGGCACCCAAGCTCGCCGATAATGAAATCCAGTTCCCCTATTAGATCACGAAAGGTTCCTGATGGCGGGATAACCGTATAGCCGTTTTTATCAAGAGACCGGATTGAATCTTCATCTGTTCCGGAAAAAAACTTGCCGTTCTTGTTGGGACCGAACTGTCGAACAAATGCATTATAAATGATGTTTGAACAGCATGTGTGTGCCGGTTCCACGTTGATGGAGACATTAGGACCCTCCGGCCACACCGGAGTGGTCTCGTTTTCACTTAAAAAGAAACATTTGGCTTCAAAATGTCCGACTTCACAAAAGGGGAGGGTAATCATAAAAATATGCTCGTCAACCCGGTGCATGGGGATGTCAAACCAGTCTCGACTGAGTGGCGGCTTGTCGTTATCTACTTTCCTGGTGATTTCCCCCCTGGCCGTCTTAGCATGGCCGATGTTGGTACGAAGCCATGCACTTCCTTTTCCGGGATGTGAAAGGGAGAGCTTAAATGCCCGGGTATCGCCTCTAAATATAAGAATGCGTGTTCCCGGCGCGGGATCCTGGATGACCCAATTTGAATTATCCATCGGGCGTCACTGTTTGGTCTGTAAACAATAGAATTTTGTTTTTAAAAAAATAATATAAAATAACAGCACTTGTGTGTCAAAGGAAAAGACATCATTATTGCGGGCGAGGTAAGGGCTGTATAGAAGAGGGAAATTCAGTATCTTTTTGAAAGATAGATAACCCATTTAATAAATTGGAAATCTTTTCCCTGAGTTCATCGGCGGCAGTATGACTTTTAACCAGATACCCGTCTGCTTTTGAAAGGTGGGGACAAAACAGGTGTGTGTCGTGTGTTGTGACGATAAGCACCGGAAGATTTGAATTTTGTATTTTAATGTCCTGCAAAACATCCCATACCAGGAATCCATGCTTTAAGTATTGGTTCAGGAGCACTATATGGGGTTTAAAAGATAAAACGTTTTTCATCACGGATTCGATATCATCCGTTGTTGAAACATTGTGACCTTCACCGGTCAGGCTTTCTCTGCATAGATTTTTTACCCACGCCTGGTTATCTATGATAAGTATGTTTGCCATGTACCTAGTCTTTTTTCAAAACCGGATGCCCTCCCAGGCAGAAGGGACGCCACTTGCAGTCGACCTGATCGCAATCGACAATTCCTTTTTGAAAACAGTCCGTATTCCCTTCAGCGCGCTGCATACTTCTAATCAGGGTCGTGATATCAAGGAAACTCTTTTTTTTAACATCCGGTCCAATCTTGAAAGATGATGCTGTCGCTATCTCCTCATCCCCCTCCAGTTTTCTGGTGCTGTTCAAGTTCTTTTGATATTTTATGAATGGCATATATCAGTTAATTTTATGTCGCGGAATTTCTATCCACGGCGGAAAATTATGGGTTTACAAAAAACGCCTTTAAGGGTTCACGAAAAAATAAATTTATTCGTTTTGAGAAAGTATTGCGTTATATCTTTCATAAGGAAACAGAATTATGTGAAATCGACTGCGGTAGGGTATAACTATATTCTTCGGTATAATCTATGCCCCTTCCAACGTTCAATTTTTCAGCAGATACTTGAATATCCTGTACTGCTTTCAATAATTTACAATTTTTGGCGCAATCCTCCTTGGACAGATCTTTTTTGGGACAATTTTTACATGGAGAAGAAATCATATTTCCCCCTTTATCTGAGAGTATTCAGAACATCAGGGAATGACCAATTTTAATTAATTAGTGCCCATCCATAAATACATTTGAGCACTAAGTAGTTTCCAATTTATAAATGAGAGATTTTTTTGATGAACAAGGCCGCACAAGGGTTTTTGCCCGAGGCGTACTTTTCGTACGTCGAGGGCGGAAACCCGCAGAGAACGCTGCTCATCGGAAAAATAGCCATTTATGTATGTAAATTGATTATTATCAGGTGCAAATTAGATTTGTCTATAGAGAGAAGTGCTCATTTTAATAGGCAAAATTCCTGGGGAGTGTGAACCTATCCCGATACAGTGGGTGGAAATTGGCTTGTTTATTCTTTCCAAAGATCAACATCGATTAGGCCGAGCTTTGCAGCATAGCGAATCAATTCAATAGTATTATGAAGGTCGAGTTTGTTCATAATGTTGGCACGATGGTTTTCAACGGTTTTGGGGCTGATAAAAAGCTTTTCAGCGACTTCTTTGCTGGACAGTCCCTCTGCCAGAAGGCGCATAACCTCTTGCTCCCGTGGCGTTAAAGTATTGTAATCAGCATCCGTAATTTTTGCCTCTTTTAAAGGAGATTTCATAAGATTTTCAACAACTGCATGGGAAACCGAACTGTCAAGAAAATAATCGCCTCTTGCAATGGATTCAAGCCCCTGTACAAGCTTTTCCGAGGCAGACTCCTTAACCACATATCCGTTCGCTCCGGCCTGAAATGCCTCGGCAATATAATCAATTTTAGAATGCATGCTGACAATCAAAATAAGTGTTTTGGAAAATAGCGTTCGTATTTCTCTGGTCAGTTGAATGCCGCTTCGATCCGGCAGGGATATGTCCACTATAATCATATCCGGTTTAAGTTTTTTTGTCAGTTGGAGCCCTTGTCGTCCATTTCCGGCTTCACCGACCACTTCGAAATGAGAATCGCGCTCTATAATCACCTTAAGACCTTCCCTGAAAAGAGGGTGGTCATCAATAATCAATATGCTCTTTTTTTCGGACACAATTTATCTCCTTATAGGGAACTTCAATAACTATTTTTGTGCCTTCTGACGGGCGAGATTGAATTTTTATTTTTCCCTCTAAAAGGCCAACCCTTTCCTCCATACTTCGAAGTCCCATCCGCTTTTCCTTGACAGCCAATACCATCCGGTCATTGATATCAAACCCTTTACCATCATCCTCAATGCGCAGGATGATATACGGAAAAGAAGCGACCATTTTAAGGGTTACATTGGCGGCATCAGCATGCTTTTTAATATTCCAGAGAGCCTCCTGTATAACGCGGTACAGGTTGATTTCCGTGTCAAAAGGAATTGTCAGATCATCCATTCCGGCAGCAAAAAAATCAATGTTTATCTGCTTTTTCTCGGCAAATTCTTCACAATATTGATAAACTGTTCGGACCAAACCCAATTGGTCCAGGCCGGGA
>JAFDBA010000147.1 GCA_019313505.1 Deltaproteobacteria bacterium | reverse complement strand
ACGGCTGCGCCGATTTTTTGAAATTAGCTGAAGACCGATTTCAATGTACTGCTCTATCTTTAAAAGTTCTACCAGATCTCCAAAGCCATACTTAAAAAAAACCGTTAAGATCTGACGATAACGAGCAAGATGGCGGTATGTTCGGCCGACCACGCCTATTTTTCTTATACTAAGCATTTGGCAAGAATATTGTTATGTTTGAGAAAGGGCGCTTTATTTAACTGCGTCCGTGCCCTTGCTAATCACTTTTTTGAGCTCCCTTATCTCCTTTTTCAATCCCTTCAATTCGTCTCCGGTTACAACATCCGCCTTTTTCATAAAATCTTTAACGGTCTCTTGTACCCTTTCTTCAAGCTTCTTTTGGGTTTCTTCATACCTTTTCTGAAGATCTTCCAAAAACTTCGTCCCTTCATTTTCAGTCATTTTGCCCTTATTTACAAGCTCTTTGGCCAAATCTTCAACCTCATCCTTTGCGATTAAAGCAAGGCCGATACCGGTTAACATGGATTTTTTAATTATATTCAACATGAAAAACCCCCTTAAATTTTAAAGTTAATAGAACATCCCAGTACCATCTACCGGAGCTACGGAACAGGCAGATTTTCACAGACCATCCTGCCATGTATCCATATCCTTCCAGAAGCTGTATGGCTTCGTGTCTTTGTGCCTTGGTGGTAAATATTTTTAGCATATACCCTGAATTATTGCAAGGAGTTTGAATCTTTTCAGACTGTTCAGTGGTTTCATAGTAACTTCTCAATAAATTATAGAGCCAACTGGTGATAAAAGGAGCTTGACTGAATCGTTTACCTGACTTAATTTGTCTTTGCAGAAATAATAACTTTTACGAGTTCATTAACTTATCATTTTGAAAAGGAAATCAGATAATATGCCATTTTCAATCTCTCTTGCAGGAAAAGGAGGCACCGGTAAAACCACCGTGGCCGGAATGCTTATTAAATATCTCGCAAAAATGGACAAGACACCTATCCTTGCGGTGGATGCAGACAGTAATGCAAACTTAAATGAAGTCCTTGGCCTCGAAGTGACCGACACTCTTGGCAACGCCCGGGAGGAGATGAAAAAAGGAATAGTACCCGGTGGAATGACTAAAGACATTTTTATTTCAATGAAACTCCAGCAGGCTATTGTCGAGGACGACGGTTTCGACCTTATTGTTATGGGACAGCCCGAAGGCCAAGGGTGCTATTGTGCGGCAAACACTCTTCTGATAAATTTTTTGGATAAGCTGATCGGAAATTATCCTTATATCGTCATGGATAACGAAGCCGGAATGGAACATATCAGCCGGTTGACCACCAACAATGTGGACATTCTTCTGACGATTTCCGATACATCCCGCCGAGGGCTTCAGGCGGCCATAAGAATTAATGATCTTGCAAAAAATCTTAATATCGGTGTTACCAAAAGCTATCTTATAATCAACCAGGCTAAAGAAGCACCGTCCGATACGGTTTTGAATCTTATTAAAGATAATGGTCTGGAACTTGCCGGAACCATACCCGAAGATGATATGGTTTACGAATATGACTTAGAGGGACGCCCTACCATTGAGCTGCCTGAGGAAAATAAGTCTGTTAAAGCCGCATTTGAAATATTTAAAAAAATCATCCAATAGATGAAACCTAAAATCTGCAATTGCCTATTTGGCCGCAGCTTCAAGGCGCAGGGTGCAATATTAAAAATAAGGAAAAATCCAGAGACATCCCGTACAAGGATCTTTATATATACTATCTTCAGGGCAGATTGAAGCCGGATAAAAAAATTATTAGCGACTATTTTATCGGCAACTGGCAAGAGGATGAGTTCTCTTTTCTCCTCTTTTCCAAACCCTCCCACAACGAAGTGGAAAAAATACTTGGTTCACAGCCTTCCTTGACCCTTATTGACGAATATTATATGACGTACGACCAATGGCAGGGAGGAAAAATTGCTCCTTTTAAAATCGGCAGGTTTCATATAGCACCACCCTGGCATAAACCAACAATTAACTTTAATTCATGCATTAAAGAACTTCCAATCATTCTCGATCCGGGTGTTGTATTCGGTACCGGAACCCATAGCACGACACAGGACTGCCTTAAAGCCCTTGAGTTGGTATTCAGCCGGGAAAAAATAGAGTCAGTTCTCGATCTCGGAACAGGAACCGGGCTCCTCGCCCTGGCCGCATCCCGACTCGGCTGTAAAAACATACTTGCAGTCGAACTTAATTTTTTAGCTGCAAGTACTGCATTGAGAAATGTACGCCTGAACCGGTTAGAAAACACGGTTCTGGTTGTTCAGGCCAAGGCCGAGGATTTTATTGACTCACCTTCGGATCTTGTGATAGCAAACCTACACTACGATGTGATGCAACATCTGGTAAATTCCAGGGGTTTTCTCAAAAAAAAGTGGTTTATTCTGTCCGGCCTATTGCCCAGTCAAGCAAGGGATTTGCTTTACAAATTATCACAGCATCCTGTCAATATCGTTAACAAATGGGAATGTGACGGGATATGGCATACTTTTTTAGGAAAGACATATTGAAATCCTCATTTTATTTGTTTAGTTCCTTGGTTGTAAATTTTGTGCTTTTTGTGGCAAAACTTTTTCAATTCTGCCACTAAGGCACCAAGGCACTGAGAAAAAATAATAAATATATTCTTTGTGCCTGCCCGCCATCGGCTTCGCCTTAGGCGAGGCGGGCGGGTCTTTGTGCCTTGGTGGTAAATATTTTTGGTCCCGGTTTGTCCGGGTTACGTGGAAGGATAACAATGTATATCAAGTGTTGGGGATCAAGAGGTTCTATACCTGTTTCAGGGACTGATTATATCAAATACGGCGGTGATACAACCTGCATTGAAATCAGAACCAAAAGTGACGATATCATAATCGTCGATGCCGGAACAGGAATACGAAGGCTCGGCAATAAATTAATCGACGAAAATTGTTACAAATACAATGTTCTTTTTACCCATGCCCATTGGGATCATGTAATGGGATTCCCCTTTTTTAAACCGCTATTTATTGAAGACGCAGAATTCCGGATGTACAGATGCCCTTTTCATAGTAAATTCGTGGAAACCATACTTTCCAAAATTATGACCCCGCCAAGCTTTCCCGTAAGATATTCTGAGACAAAAGCAAAAATGGAATATCTGGGAGCATTCACCACGAAGTTTGAAATAGGCTCCGTAACCATAACACCCATTCGGCTCAATCATCCCGACAACGGCAGCGGATACAAATTTACCGAAGATGGTAAATCCTTTGTTTTTCTGACAGACAATGAACTCGGTTTTGTACATCCCGGGGGTCTTTCCTATAAAGATTATCTCGAATTTTCATCAGGTGCCGACCTCCTTATTCATGATGCTGAGTATATCCCTGAAGAGTATCCCTCCACAATAGAATGGGGACATTCGGTATATACGGAAGCACTGAACCTTGCTCTTGAAGCAGGAGTCAAACAGTTGGGATTGTTCCATTTAAACCAGGAACGTACTGATCGGCAGATGGATAAAATTGTCGAAGCCTGCAGACAAACGATCATCGATAAGGGTAATAAACTTGAATGTTTCGGCGTGGGCTGTGATATGACGTTTACTTTATAACTCGGCGTAACCGTTCTTTTTCTCCATAATTATCACTAAATACATCTCGTAACTTCTATATTTTATTAAATAAAAGGTTTTTTAGGCTTATATTTTCAACTCGAACATTCCAGTTGTGCCGGATCACAATCTGCCATTTATGGGTAGGCATTGATTAAAATTCAGATATCGAGCCTCACCCAACGGGTGCAAAAACGATTGGCAGTTTCAAGGTATTTTCGCACAGGGCGGTCGGCATTGCTCAGGATAGTCAAAGCGCCAGATCGCAGTCGGCAAACAACAATTCCATTGTTCATGTCGACGGCCTCGTCTTTGGCCGTGACACACAGGGGGCCATCGACCTGCTGTGCCGACAGCTCACCGTCTTCATATTGAATGAGCGCCATCTGTCCCAAAGCGTAAAATTCATGCTTGCTCTGACCGGTCTGGTTCTCGGACAGGCAGCGAATGTGCCCGGCTTCGATTAAGGCTTGTTCAGGCACGACGATGACAGCCGTGCAGTCAACGGGCTGAACTGTATTGTTTCGAACTGCTAATTTCATGGCGGACTCTTGGCTATCTTGGCTTTACCGGACTGTTTCAGGATCTGAATCTGATCAGCTGCAGGGCTTCGCCTTCCCAAGCTGTAATTCTGAGGGCTTGAGCCCGGTATGTGCTGCCGAACTTCCTATTTTCTTCGGAAAAACACACTGGAAGTTGGCTATTCTTTTATCTTGTTTTCCCGGACCTGGAGATAGACATTACGAAGTGCCGTATATGGATCTATGGCCGATTTTTTGAGGGACTCGTAATCCCCGATTCGAAATGAGGTGTTATTGACCATGTCGAATGCCCTGATGCCCATAGATGCTTCAGTCGGCTCAACATAACTTACGGGATCTAAAAAAAAGTCTCCCACCCTTCCTATTGAATCCCGCAATGTGGACGGCCCAAATATCGGCCACACAAGGTAGAACCCGTTTCCAAGGCCATAGTTGCCAAGGGTTTGGCCCAGGTCTTCTGTATCAGGAGGGGCAAGTTTAGGATATTTGTCAGCCGGACTTCCGAATCCAAGAACACCGATGGTGGTATTTACAATAAACCTCGAAAATTCAACCGTCGCTGCTTTCCCTTTTGCCTGAAGGATACAGTTGACCAGTCTTATCGGGGTGGTAATGTTACGGAAAAAATTTTTTACACCGGTTCTGAAAAATTCCGGAGCAACTGCCTTGTATCCTCTGGCCAGAGGTTTAACCGCCCAGAAATAAAGCTTGTCATTGAAATGAAACATGGCCCGGTTCCAAGGGGAAAGGGGGTCTGCCACCTCCACTTTAGCTTCTTCAAATTCCTCTTCAAAAAAATCTTCATCAGATTTGTCTTCTATAATATCGGGGTCTGATGGAATCTGTCCTGTCTCGGTGGTCGCACTTTGCCGGTTCTGATCAGATTGCATATCTTCGGATACTGTTTGGGAAGGAGCCACCGGTCTATGGGCACACCCTGTGAACAAAAAAACGGAAAACAGGAAAAACAGAAATATATAAGTCAGTTGTTTTTTTCTCATATTATCAAACCCCTTTCTAACCTAACCTTCTTTGGCTTCCTGCCCAAACGGTTTAAAAACCACTATCAGTTGCGGCAAAAGCGTCAGGGCGGTGATTAAGGCAATCAACATTGCCAATCCTGTTAACAGGCCGAAATAAATGCTTGGAATAAAATTGGACAAAACCAGGATTGAAAAACCGATAATGATTGTCACCGACGTATAAAACATTGCGTGGCCGATGCTTCCATGACACCGATGCATGGTCATAATATAATTGCGGTCGATTTGAAACTCATCTGCAAATCTGTGTATATAGTGAATCGTGTCATCTACAGCAATTCCAACACTAATTGACGCTATGGTAATTGTCATCATATCCAGGGGAAGATTCAACCAACCCATGATGCCCAGGACAACACCAATGGAAAGGAGATTGGGGGAAATGGCGATCAAGGCAATTTTCAAAGACCTGAAAAGGATCAAAAACATGCCCATCAGTGCCAGTATTACAACACCCAGTGTCAGTATTTGAGACCTGAAGAGACTCTGCAGCATATTGTTGTATAAAACCAACATTCCGGATAAATGAACACGTTCTTTTTTTAAACCTAACTTGTTTACCAGATCATGCCGGATCTTTTTCAGCAGTTCGTTCCGTCTTAAAGATTTTTCAGAGTCTCTGACACGGATTGATAAACGGACCTGATTATTCTCAACGGACACATAAGGTTTTAGCACCATATTTCTGAATTTTTCCGGCAGCTCGCTGTATAGCAAGGCCAGTTGAAAATTATCCAGGGGCTTTCCGTCGTTT
>JAFDBA010000146.1 GCA_019313505.1 Deltaproteobacteria bacterium | reverse complement strand
ACAAGTGCCTTTTCGCTAAAGTTGGAATCAAGCCCAAAAACCATATCTCGCATCAGAAAAAATCTGAAGGTATCGAGTCCGTAAACATTCTTCAGCTGAAGGGGCTCTACTACATTTCCGATGCTTTTTGACATTTTGCTTTGTTCGATATTCCAGTATCCGTGAACATGCAGTTGTTTATATACCGGAATGCCCGCCGCTTTTAACATGATCGGCCAGTAAATACCATGGGGCTTTAAGATATCTTTGCCCACGATGTGCTGTGCAACCGGCCAGAACATTTTAAATAGATCCCCATCAGGATATCCCAGAGCTGAAACGTAATTTAAAAGTGCATCGAACCATACATATGTAACATAGTCTTTATCAAATGGTAACGTGATCCCCCATTTGAGTCTTTTTTTGGGGCGGGATATGCATAGATCCTCAAGGGGTTCCTTAAGAAAGGACAGAACTTCGTTTTTATAACGTTCCGGAGTTATAAAATTGGGATTGTTTTTAATATGATTAATCAGCCAGTCCTGATAACGGCTCATCTTGAAAAAATAGTTGGATTCTTTGATAGGTTCAGGTTCCGTTTCATGATCAGGACATTTTCCGTCAACCAGTTCACGTTCGGTATAAAAACGCTCGCACCCAAAACAGTAAAGTCCTTCATATTCACTGAAATAAATGTCGTTTGAATCATAGATCTTTTGTATTATCTGCTCAACCATAACAATATGGGATGCATCGGTAGTGCGGATAAAACGACTGTACTTTATATTAAGTTCAGGCCAGAGATTCTTAAATAGCCCGCTTATCTTATCCACATAGTTCCTGGGGCTTAGATTCTCCTTTTTAGCAGCACGTATAATCTTGTCGCCATGTTCGTCCGTACCGGTAAGAAAAAAAGTTTCTACTTGGCGCATGGAGTGAAACCTGCGGGCGACATCCGCTACAATGGTTGTGTATGCATGGCCAAGATGGGGCCTGGCGTTAACATAGTAGATCGGTGTGGTTATATAAAAAGAATTGGGCATTTTTTCTCCTATTTTCCGACCCTTATGATTTCATCTAATCCAGCTTCTATATCCTGACCATCATCTACACGAATTGATATGCGATTGGATATTGTATTATGCCGGACCACCTTACCTTCACAGTTTTTGGTTTTTACTGTCTCCCCGATTTTTGGGAATTGCGACTTAATTTTTTTGTACATTTCATATTCAAAGGTAAGGCAACACATCAGTCGGCCGCACTGGCCGGATATTTTTGTGGGGTTTAATGACAGCCCTTGTTCTTTTGCCATGCGTATGGAGACAGGTCCAAATTTCTCAATAAAAGCCGAACAGCATATTTCGCGTCCGCACCTTCCGATACCGCCACACATCTTGGCCTGGTTACGTATTCCCACCTGCCTCATCTCTATTCTGACACCGAATTTTTTAACAAGGGACTTGACAAGTTGCCGAAAGTCAACACGACCTTCAGATGTGAAAAAAAATGTCAGTTTGTCTGCATCAAAGGAGCTTTCAACGGAAAAGAGGTTCATTTTAAGCTCAAGTTCATTGATGCATTTTTGACAAAAGGAACGGGCCTGTTCCTCAGTATTAAGATTCTTTTCTCTTTGTTGAAAGTCCTTTCCATTTGCCAGACGAAACACCATTTTTAAAGGCTTTCCTGATCTTGCTACAGTCGACTCGTCACATTGTACCGGAGGGACTGCAACCGTTCCGAAAGTAAGCCCTTGTTCGGTTTCCACAATCACACGGTCACCCCGATTAAGTACAAATGCACCGCTGTCAAAGTCGTAAATCTTTCCGGCAGGCTTGAATCTTATTCCAACTATTTTTTTCATATAAAGTTTCGCAACCTATTGCACAATCTATGTTCCATATACTCTGTATCATATATAACCTAAAATCTGCATTAACTTTTTTCGAAAGAGATAAATTTGATAAACTCGTAAAAAGTTCAAATTCAAGGCTTTCAGAACTTAGGTATAATGAGTCTTAAACTTTTGCAAGTCGCATTATTAATACTTCTAAAGTCAGACGTACATTAGTGTTCGCCCGAATATTTTTCTGAGCTGATTCAATATCATCAATTTTTGAAATTAGTGAAGTAACTTCCATCTTTTTGGAAGCACATTGAATCCTGTCGTTTAAGTCCCTGTTGATAATCTTTCCAGGATGATATTTATAGACAACAAGGTCTCTGAACCAGGACTTAATTACTTCAAGAGATTCAGCAAGGATTTCTTTGCTTTTTGACAATTTTTCCGCAAATGCCATGCGTGAACCTATCGACCTTACAGGCAAAGATTCAACTTCATCTATCAGCCAGATTCTTCGGTTTATCCAATTTGCCCTTTTTGTGGGGCTGATCATGGCAAAAGCTTTGGAGACACTCCCGTTTGCCATGATCGCTATTATCTTTGCCTCATCGGGATTAGCTTTATGTCTTTGTATCAGCAACGACTCAAGATTTTTTCGGGAGACAGGATTAAATCTGATATGCTGGCATCGAGACAAAATTGTAGGAAGAAGATCGGATGTCTGCAAGGCTGTAAGTACTAAAATAGTTCGATCCGGTGGTTCCTCCAGCACCTTGAGGAGGGCATTCCCTGCTGAAGGATTCATGGCCTGGGCATCAGATATTATGACCACACGTAATCTTGCCTCGTAAGGTTTCATGGCAAGGGTACCGCAAAGGTCACGTATTTGACCAATTCGAATAAAAGGACCGGACGGCTTAAGCAGAATGATATCCGGGTGATTGCCCGATTCGATTTTCCGGCATGATTTACAACAACCGCAAGGACTAATTGTTGTTATTTGATCAGATGCAGTGTAACAGTCAGATTGGGTCTTCATCCCTGCTGAAAGGTGTTCCTGCTCGGTGGCCACACAATTACACGCCATAGCCAAAGCCATAGCCGCGGTCTGTTTGCCCACTCCTTCAATCCCGATAAAAAGAAGGGCGTGAGGTATGGTCCCATTTTGAAGGAGAGTGTTTAATAGTCGTATCGGCTGTTCTTGGCCTAATATTGACTCAAATCCGGATGTCGATTCATAAACAGACACAAATTTAGCAATTTGCCAGTTCTTTTAATTCTTTCTCAGATTTAAAAGACGGCCGTTTCTTTGGTTTTATGATAATATTTCGGGCAGTATTTCAATGTCTTCTTCACTCACATCTGCTCCGGCAAACTGCCCCAGTGCTTCAATATTAACAATTACACGCCCTTTTCTTTTGTACCGGACAAAAGTTCCGATCACACCGGCAAAGGGGCCATAAACCACTAACACCCTGTCTCCTTTTTTAAAACGGGTGCCGGTTATAACCGTATTGCTCCCTTTAACCATGATTTCCAAAGATTCTATGGTATCGGATGGGACGGAAATCGGGCCATCTTTGCTTCCTATTAAACGGACCGCACCTACTGTTTTTACAATTTCAAGATGTTCATTAGGGTTAAGATTGCTTTTTACAAACAGGTATCCGGGGAAAAGAGGTACCCTGATCATAGCCTTTCGGTCACGGCGTTTGCTTGTGACCTGAATCTTTGGAAGAAAAACCTCTATCGATTTTTTGATCAGGCCTTCATTTACCACATTTTCGAACCTGCTTTTTGTATGCAGGACATACCAGGAATATGTTAGCTTTGATATGGTCATTTACCTATTCATATATTCTGTTCAATCGAATATGTCCAGTGAGATTATTTGCAAACATTTTCTCTGAAGGGATTCTTCAACTTTCATTTGATAGCTTAAATGTAAATATCCGGGTCCATAGGGCTCGGCTTTGGGTTACCCCTGAAAGGGGATAGTTTACTCAAAGCCGTACGAGTTAAAAGTGCCTATATCTGGTTAGCCGGTTAACCGGTTAGCCCGTTGTCCGGTATTAAATTACGGGCTAACGGGCCAACGGGCACAACCTTTTTTAACTTTAGTTCACTTTAGTCACTTTTACGGCTTGTCCGGGTTAGGATTTACGTATGTATCTCATTGTTCTACAATCCAATGTTTCCTATTCCAAAAAGATTAATCATCAATTGATACTTGTAATCACTCTCATCTTTTATCAAATGAATATCCAACGACCAGCATTGCGTTTCGTACAAAAAGCCCAGGCCGTACTTTATAACTTGACCATTGAAAATATCCCGTTCATATTCTGCATATGTCGATAGCCTGTCTGATAATTTTAAAAGAAGATCTGTATAGATCGATTCAGTAGAATCGGTTGTGTACCTGTATTCCACAAATAGTTTGTCCCCACGGTTATCCCATAAGTTTAATTCAATATTGCGGGATCGAAATTCGTTGTCGTAATGGGACCATTCGGCATCAGCATCTATTGAAAAATATCTACCCGGAATAAGTTCAAGTTCAGCGTAAATCGGGGAAAACGGCTCAGGATCATCGTCTTTTTCCTTATTAATATCGTAACTTTGTTCCAGCTTGAATCGGCAGAACTGATTATAAACATAGTTGGACGGATTGTGATTTTCATGACCGTTGGGTTTATCTAATATATGTTCCTCCTTTTTTTCTCTATTCTCTTTGGATCTTGATGTCAACGTGTTGGTAATGGAATAGGTAACCAAGTTTTGTTTTTCAATTCTATCTATACCGTCAAATAATGAATATTCATCCTGGTGTTGTGTTATAATCTCATCTGAGTCATCAAACAACGGATATCTATCCTGGTCTTTTTCAGGTATATAATCCCAGATGATCTGCGGCCTTATTGTATGCCTGATCTTCTCGATGCTTTTGCCTTTTACATTAAATATTTGATAAATTTCAGAAAAAAGATCTAATTTTGTGTCATATATTTGTCTGTTGAATCTTTTTTTGTCAGAAGGGCTGTATTCGTCTTTATCAAGATGCCAGACTGTCTCCTGCACACCTATGGAGGGCTCAACGGTGAAATAATTTTTATACCTATAGGGAAGATAAAACCTGGGATGCGCATCCATTCGATGGCCCCTTGCACCGTCTTCCCTGTAAAAGTATGTGTATTCAGACTCGAGATCAAAATAAAAAAAGGAACTGAAAATCCTCTGTTTTGATCCGTCGAACTCTATAAACGGCAGTCTCTGTAACGTTGTGTCCGTTTCTTCCCAGCGACGGCTTATGACATTATCATACCAGAGGAGTTCGGCATTGAGGCTGTATGCGGGCCAGATCCTGTTTAAATTGAGACTGTTGGTTCTTACCGGGTCATCATTATCATCGAGGTCTCTGCCAAAATTTTTGAGAAAATAAGCATTGGTTTGTTTAAAGCCCGTTAATCCGTCTTTAAATTCAAGAAGGTAATCCTGATCGCTCACAATGTCTATGTCAAGCCTTGAGGAAAAACCAAAGGGCAACGCCTGATCCTGTTTCATTCTAAACCAGTAACGGTTGGAATTGGGCCGCAGGAAGTTGTCATCTTCATACCCCCATCTTTCGCTGGAACCAGGAGAGCCGTCATCTACTTTTTTGTCATTCAAAAAATCATACATCAGCGTCCCCTTGGACCTTTCGTCCAGAACGTAACGATATTCCAGCCCTAATTTTTCCCCACGATGTGCCATGTAGTCTAAATAGAATGTTGCATCCGAGCTTCGGTTTATGGCCCAGTAAAATGGCTGAATATATTCCATCCCCTTGCGATCTGAATAACCAAATTGGGGCGCTAATAAACCCGACTGGCGTTTTAACTTTGCAGGAAAAAAAAGAAACGGAGTGTACAATACAGGTATTTTTTTGGCCCAAAGCGCTGCATGCTTCACAAAACCGTACCCTTCTATTGTAATTTTTAGGTTTCTGGTTGTGATACTGGCTTTATCAGCAGTATATGAGTCCTTGCCGACCTTTTTAAGTTTGTCTCCTTTTATATAAAAATGGTTTTCTTGTAGGAATATAGTGCCATTATATATAGTTCCCGTTTCAGCATTCAGATCCATTTCCATACTGCTCCCGGTCAGTATATCTTGTCCTACTGTCATGATCACATGGCCGTCTGCAAAAGCTTTCATGTTTTTTTGATCAAAACGGACATAATCGGCGCTAAGATTTTTATCTTGTTTGGTTATGGTTACATTGCCTTTGGCAATATATTTATTTGCATTATCGTCATAATGAATTTCATCGGCAATAATATGCCAGGGTTCCTTGGGATCATCCTCAAGCAGTCGGGATTTCCCCTCTGCCGAGGCATAAACAGAAGTTACAATCAAGATAAAGAGGATAAGCGCAAGGCAGGCCATAACTTGGCGGATCCGAGTAAATTTCAAAACCCCGTATTTTTCCATTGGGTAAGCAGAAAAAGCAGAAAAAGGCGCTGTGTGTTCGGAGGAGGATGATATTTTGCTGCAACTATCAAGGCAGTCTTGAGGTAAGAAACGGAAGTTTTGCAAGAGGCTCATGTTTTAATAATTCCAGAAAAAGAATCCACCTGAGATGAAAAATTCAGGATGGCTTCCAATCAACATCAATAACATCTTGAATAAAAATAAAATATCAAGTATAAATGCTTTCTCGACAAAAAAAAGTCAAGATGTAGTTGCTATTTAATGCAATGTCTTTAGTTTATTAATGATAAATTTTGTGCATTTTGTGGCAAAACTATTCGCCACCAAGACACCAAGACACGAAAATGAATTTTAACAAACCGTTTTACTTTGTGACTTTGTGCCTGCTTGTAGCAATTTCTTCCGGTTTTTTCGGGTTAGGATTTACTCATTATTAACAATGAATATTTTATTAACAAACGATGACGGAATTCACGCAAAAGGGCTTTGGGCGCTTTATGCAAAGTTTGCCCGTCGGAACAATGTAACGGTCGTTGCTCCTGATCGCGAGCGAAGTGCTGTAGGGCATGGTATTACCCTGTATCAACCACTTCGCACAAACATAGTTCATATCAATAACGGTTTCACGGGATATGCCGTGAACGGAACACCGGCCGACTGTGTCAAGATGGGCCTTATGGAGATCCTCGATACCAAACCGGATATAGTGATTTCAGGAATCAATCCCGGTGCAAATGTGGGGGTTAATATCAACTATTCCGGGACGGTTGCTGCTGCCAAAGAGGCTGCTTTATACAACGTACCGGCAATTGCTGTTTCCATACAGGGATGTCAGTCTGCCGATTATGATCACGCTGCTCATTTTACAGCGACACTGGCCGAAAATATTTATAAAAAAGGACTCCCTTTCGGGACATTTCTCAATGTCAATATTCCCGATATACCCCCGGATAAAATAGAAGGGGTTCGGATAAGCAAGCAGGGAACCGCCCTTTATTCTGAATACCTCGAAAAGAGGATCGATCCTCGCAACCACATCTATTATTGGCATGGACACGATTCCAATACCCTTTTTAAAGACCCTGAAATTGACGGCGCCGCACTTGACGATAATTTTATCTCCATAACACCGATTAAATGCGATATGACGGATTACAACATGATTGATGAACTTAAGCGCTGGAATATCACTTAAAATCCTTATCACTAATTTGATAATATATGATTTTTTTTGGACACAGATGAACACAGATTGTCAAGAGTTTTAAAATAAGAAATAATATTATTATCTGTGTATACCTGCCCGCTTGTGCCTCGCATGGCAGGCGGGTCTGCGAAAATCTGCGTTCTATTTAACTTGAAGGGTTGCAGTATGAAAAAACAGTTTATAACTGATATCAAGGCCGGTGATTTTGTTGACGACATCTTTATATTGTCCGAAAAAATTTTATCCCAGAAAAAGGATGGAAACAATTTTTTAAATGTGACCCTTTCCGATAAAACAGGAACTGTAAAAGGTGTAGTATGGGATAATGTGGATCAGGTATCAGCCGGTGTATCTTCCGGTGATTTTGTCCACATAAGGGGAAGTGTCAATGAATACAGAGAAGCATTTCAGCTTGTTATCAAGAATATGGAAAAATGTTCCGCCGACGTCATTAACCCTTCCGACTTTTTACCAACAACCAGCCGCGATATTGAAAGTATGTTTGAACGCCTTTTGAAGATAACCTCCTCCGTTAAAACAGCATATCTTAAAAAGCTTATTCAAGCATTCTGGAATGATAAGGAGTTTGTTCTTAAATTTAAAACCGCACCTGCAGCAAAAAAAATGCACCACGCTTATATTGGAGGTCTTCTGGAACATACCCTGTCAATGATGAGTCTGGCTGAAAAGATTGCCGAGCATTACAGCGGAATCGACAGAGACCTTCTTATTACAGGCGCAATGCTTCATGATATAGGCAAAACAGAAGAATTCGAATACCAATTCAGGATAGACTACTCCGACCAGGGCAGGTTGCTGAACCATATTGTGATAGGAATCGAAATGATCGATGAAAAACTGTTGGAAATTAAGGATTTCCCGGAAGAAAAGATGCTTTTGCTCAAGCATATGGTTGTAAGCCATCATGGCACCAGGGAATTCGGTTCACCCGAACCGCCCAAAACCATTGAAGCGGTTATACTAAATTATATTGATGAGATAGACTCCAAGGTTAATGGCATCCGTGATTTTATGGCTAAGGAAGATCCCAATGAGCCCTGGACTTCTTATCATAGACTGCTTGAACGTCATTTTTATAAAGGGAAAAATAATCAATAGTTAAATTCTTGAATTGTCGAGGTGTTATGTTTATCTCCTTTGAAGGAATAGAAGGCTCTGGTAAAACGACCCAGATAAACCATATAGCTAAGTTTTTTCAAAACAATGGACATGACTGTGTCATTACAAGGGAGCCCGGAGGAACCAGGATCGGCGAAAAGATACGGGCAATACTTTTAGACCCGGCAAGTAAGGATATGGACCCTTTGACGGAACTGCTTCTGTATATCGCTGATCGGGCCCAGCACATCAGGGAATTTGTATATCCATTTTTATCGGCAGGTAAAACTGTTCTATGTGACCGTTTCTATGACGCCACATTAGTTTATCAGGGTTTTGCAAGGGGATTAGATATCGGGTTAATAGACAAACTTCATAAATTGCTGTTTGAAGACTTAAAGCCGGACATTACGATTCTTCTTGATCTCCCCCCTGAAAAGGGACTTTCACGGGCCTGGAAACAGATAGAAAACGGCGCAAGGGAGAGTGTTGAAACCCGATTTGAAAAGGAAAAACTCTCATTTCATAACAAGGTGCGCTCCGGGTATCTGGAGCTTGCACGCCTTGAGCCCGGACGGTTTAGGACAATCGATGCATCCATGGATAAAAATCAGGTTCGTAATGAAATCATAAAAATATTGTCTATTGAAATTGATTTAAATACCTAACGAAAAAATGGGGTATTGTAATAATGACCAACTCAATTCTTGAGACCATCGGTAATACTCCCCTTGTTGAAATAAAGAATCTTAGTCCAAATCCGAGGGTAAAAATCCTGGCAAAGCTTGAGTATTTTAACCCGGCCGGTTCCATCAAGGACAGAGCCGCTCTTTTTATGATTGAAAACGGTGAGAAATCCGGCGAACTTACCCCCGATAAAACAGTGCTCGAGGCCACAAGCGGAAACACGGGCATTGGGTTGGCTCTGGTATGTTCGATAAAAGGATATAAACTTCTATTAACCATGTCCGAACTTGCCAGCATTGAGCGGCAAAAGATCTTAAAGGCCCGTGGTGCGGAAATCTTACTGACCCCCGGACATCTGGGGACAGATGGTGCCATTGAGGAAGTTTACCGGTTGGCCAGGGAAAATCCCGAAATGTATTTTATGACGGATCAATTTAACAACCCTGCAAACTGGCAGGCCCACTATTTTGGAACAGCCGTTGAAATCTGGGAACAGACCGGCGGAACGGTCTCCACGGTTGTTGCCACACTGGGTACAAGTGGAACCCTTATGGGCATTGCAAGACGGCTGAAAGAATATAACTCCGATATACGAATCATAGGCGTTGAGCCTTATCTCGGTCATAAAATTCAGGGTCTTAAAAATATGAAAGAGGCCTATAGGCCTGAAATATTTGAAAAAAAACGGCTTGATGAGATTGTAAATATCGATGACGAAGACGCCTTTGAAATGACGAGGCAGCTTGCAAAACAAGAAGGTCTTTTTGTGGGTATGAGCAGCGGAGCCGCCATGGTCATTGCTCAAAAGCAGGCTGAAAAAATGGCTGAAGGTACAATCGTTATGATATTCCCGGACGGTGGTGAACGATACTTAAGCACACCGCTTTTTACGGTACGGGAAAAAATAGGCCTGAAACTGTTCAACACACTGGGCCGGGTCAAGGAACCCTTTGAACCTCTTTTGCCCGGCAAGGTTTCCCTATATTCATGCGGACCCACGGCATACGCGAGAATGCATGTGGGAGAATGCAGGCGTTTTGTCTTTTCGGATCTTTTGTACCGTTATCTGGAATACAGGGGGTATGATGTCACACACATCATGAACATAACAGATCTGGACGACAAGACCATAAACGGATCAGAAAAAGAGGGTTTGGAGTTATCTGAATTTACTGCAAAACATATCGATTCCTTTAAAAAGGATTTAGATTTCCTTGAAATTAAACCTGCCTCCAAATACCCCAAAACAAGCGAACATGTTGACGATATGGTTGCGTTGGCTGAAAAACTGGAGAAAAAAGGATATGCATATGAGAAACTGAGATCTTTGTACTTCGATATCTCACGCTTTTCCGATTATGGCAGTCTGTCCGGCATCGATATCAACAAAATAAAACTGGGCGCCACCGTAGACCTCGATGAATATGAAAAGGATAATCCCAGAGACTTTACGCTTTTTAAAAGATCCAGACTTTCTGAACTGAAAAGAGGAATATTCACAAAAACCGACTGGGGCAATGTACGTCCTTCATGGCACATTCAGTGTGTTGCCATGGCAATGAAATATCTCGGGGAAAGCTATGATATCCACACCAGTGGCCGCGAGCTGGTTTTTCCCCACCACGAAAACGAAATCGCAATTGCAGGTGCTCTGACCGGCAAACCCCTTGCAAAATACTGGGTGCACTGTGACCGGGTTCTGGTGGATGGCAAAAAGATAGACGAACAGGGTGAAGAACTGACCACCCTTTCGGATCTGGCAGATATGGGATATTCCGGCAGGGAAATCAGGTACTGGCTCCTTTCCGTGCATTATAGAAAACCGGTCGTTTTTTCAAAGAAAAGACTTGAGGATGCTAAACGTTCCTTAAAAAGGCTGGATACCTGTATCCATTCCCTGGTTCACGTAAAATCGCAAGCTTCTTCTTATACTGAACTGGACCAGCTTTTGTACGACGTAAAGCACGGTTTTATCAGTGCCATGGATGACAACCTGAATATATCAGCTGCCATGGCCTCCATATTTAAAATTGTAAAAAAGGTTAATATCCTGACCCTGGAAAACAGGATAGATCCGGACAGCGCGTTAAAAATTGTTGATGCGTTTCGTAATATAGATTCGGTATTAAAGATATTCGATTTTCAAGATGAAGTTCATGACCCTGAAATTGAGGATCTGATCAAGCAAAGAGATAACGCCAGGCTGGAGAAAAACTGGGATCTTGCAGATAAAATAAGGGATCAGTTAAAAGCTATGGGAATTACCATAAAAGACAAGAAGCTTTCAAATTAGTAAAGTTAAGTGCTTAAAAAATGCCTAAAATGCCTAAAGTGATCTAAAGTGCCTAAAGTTGAGGTATTCTGCCAATTTTAAATTGATCGCGCTGAAAGCGCTCTCCTCGATTTTAGCTCACTTCAAACTTTAGCTCACTTTTATTTCGAGAAACAACGTCTCATTTGATATCAATAACATATCGATTTGACTAATTCATAAAGAGGAACAAT
>JAFDBA010000145.1 GCA_019313505.1 Deltaproteobacteria bacterium | reverse complement strand
GGAAGTATCTTTGATCAATGACGGCCCTGTGACGCTCATTGTGGAAAGCAAATAGCCGGAATTCCCCATGAAGAATTTAAACTATTTCATATCAAATACTGGCATTTCTTTCAAATCCACCATATTGCTCCTTATTATTCTTTTTTGTTTTTCTCAATCTGCCAGCGCGAAAAATCTTTATGACCAAAAACTTAATGTTTTAAAGAAGCTTCTCGGAAATCAGGATGCGGTTCTGGTTGCAGACCCACAGGGCCGTGTTGTTTTTTCAAAAAATGCCGATATTCAACTTGTTCCAGCGTCTGTTCTGAAAATTTTCACCGCTCTTGTGGCATTCCATTATCTTGGCCCTGAATACAGATTTGCCACAGAGTTTTACAAGGATCAAGATTCAAATCTCAAGGTAAAGGGTTATGGCGATCCCCTTCTCATTTCAGAAACCTTGATGGAAATCGTTAACAACATTATCCTAAATTTTAACACTAAGCTTAAAAACATTAACGACCTGGTATTGGATGATTCATATTTCAATGCCCCTGTCTTAATTCCCGGGGTTATATCTTCTTACGAGCCTTACGATGCACCTAACGGAGCTTTGTGCGTCAATTTCAACACGGTCAACTTCAGACGAGACCAAAATGGATCCTATGTAAGTGCAGAAAACCAGACCCCTCTTTTGCCGTTTGTACTGTCAAGAATAACTGTATCTGCCATGGACCGGGGAAGGATTATACTTTCCCCCAAAAAAAATGAAAACACACTCTATGCCGGTCATCTTTTTTTATATTTCCTGAAAAAAGAAGGTATAAAATCAAACGGAATAATCAAGATAGGGCGGGTTCAAAAAGAATTTGACAAACTCATTTTTAGATACCTTTCCAGATTCTCATTAAAACAGGTCGTATCAAAGCTTCTTGAGTATTCGAACAACTTTATTGCTAACCAATTGCTCATTGCCACCGGGGCAAAGGTTTACGGTCCCCCAGGAACCCTGGACAAAGGTATCCGTGCAGCAACAACTTATGCAAAGAACAATCTTAAAATCGATAATATCAATGTTGTAGAGGGCTCCGGGATATCGCGAAGAAACAGGATTTCAGCAAAAAGTCTTTACAAGATCCTTAAAGTATTTAGACCATACCATTCTCTTATGCGCCGGGTGGACAAAGCATTTTACAAGACCGGAACCCTTAAGGGCATCAATACAAGGATCGGTTATGTTGAAAATGCGAAAGGAGAGTTGTATTGTTTTGTAGTACTGTTAAATACTCCGGGAAAGTCAACGAAACCTATTATGGATATACTTTTGCGTAATCTGAATTAAAGATGTGGTTGTTGACCTTCTGTAATAGAGGCATAAGCACTGTGATTGTGAATTGATTCGAAATTTTCAGCACTCACGGAAAACCAGGTGATATTGCTGTCTTTTTTCAACTCTTCGGCTATATCCCGAACAATATCTTCCACAAACTTCGGGTTCGAGAACCCCTTTTCAGTTACATACTTTTCATCAGCCCGTTTAAGGATGGAATATACTTCGCATGAAGCAGATTTCTCCACCAGTTCAATCATGTCTTCGATCCAGATAAATTTTTTAAACCGTGTGCTGAGTTGGACCCGTCCGCGCTGATTATGGGCACCTGCATCACTGATCTCCTTTGAACAGGGGCAGACAGAAGAAACAGGAACTATAACTTCTGATACAAGGTCGATTTTACCATCAGGATTACTCGATCCGATAATCCTGCAAACATAGTCCATAAAACCTGGAGAATTGCTAACCGGAGATTTTTTTTCAATAAAATAAGGGAAAGTCACTTCGATGTTGGCTGAAGCAGCATTTAAATATTTTTTCATCTCTTCAAGGATAACCGAAATTTTTTTCAAAGAAACCTCCGGACGAAACAAATGGAGCATTTCTACAAAACGGCTCATGTGGGTCCCCTTGTATCTGTGGGGCAAATCGACATACATATTTATCGAAGCTACAGTGTGTTGAAGTTTGTTTTTCCGGTCGAGTACCGTTATCGGATATTTAAGATTCTTTATGCCGACCTTGTCGATAGGTATGTTGCGATAATCGTGCTGATTTTGAATATCTTTCATCTTAGTAAATATTCTTTCTTTACATGGCTCATGGCATTGAAAATATTTCCCTTTACTTTACTGTTACTTCTGTAAAGCTGTTTTAAAAGCGTTTTTATCTCCTGTCGTTTCGAAACTTTTGAGGTTGGGCATGAATTGACGAAAGCCGGGTAACCTTTTTCCCGTGCGAAACGCCTTATAACATCCTCATCAACAAAAGATAGAGGTCTGATTAATGTGAACTTTTCCTGGAAAAAAGACTGGGAGGGAACCATAGTACTTATCTCTCCTGCATAGCATATATTCAAAAACAGGGTCTCGATGATATCATCCTTGTTATGACCGAGGGCTAGTTTATTACATCCAAGTTCATCCGCAATTTCAAAAAGTCGTTTTCTTCGCAACCTGGAACATAAAAAACATGGATTTTCCCTGTTCCGAGAACTATGTGCTAAAATTCCATAATCGGTATGTTCAACCCTTAGCTCAAAACCTGTTTTTCTACAGTATTCTGAAAGAGATTCACTATACCCATCCTCAAATCCTGGATCAATATAGACTGCGAACAACTTATAATCTATGGGGATGCGGGACAAACGCTCACTTAAAGCCCACATCATGGTCAGGCTGTCCTTGCCGCCTGAAAGAGCCAGTAAAATTCTATCTCCGTCAGATATCATATCATACCGGTGCAGAGCTTTGCCAACAGCCCTGTTAATTACTCTGTATGTATTGCTGTGTTTTGACAAAAGATATGTATGAGTCAGTTGATTAATGGTCTTTTCGCACAATCTCTGCGTTATGCTCAAAAAATAATCCTCGGAATATAAAATATATGCCTGTGGTTATTTTTTTCCCATGCCTTGATCTTGAACGAAAATCCTTATTAATCAACAGACCCATGTCAGCCCCTTACTGATTTTCCTCTTCGTCTTCTTTGATGGTAATCTTTCCGGCAGCGATCTCACGCATTGAAACAACGATATCTTCATTCTTAGGTGAACTCACCAGGTACTCTGATCCCTCACGGATCTGTCTTACACGCTTGGCCACCATGTTAACAAGTAAAAAACGATTTTGCACCCGTTTCAGACAATCTTCTATTGTAATACGTGCCACGAAAACCTCCGTTAATATTTAGGGCTCACTCAAAAATAACTTCACACTACAAAATTTCTACCAGTTCATAAGACCTTTTTCCGCCCGGAGCCTGGAGTATTATCCCATTCCCAGGTTTTTTTCCGATGATCGCTTTCCCTAGGGGCGAAGAGACAGAGATACGCCCTTTTTCGATATTCGCTTCATCCGGCCCCACAAGCTGATACTTAATGTTTTCGCCTGTATCTATGTTTTCAAGTACCACAGAACTGGCAAACACAGCCCGATCCTTGGAAAGTGTCTTGGAATCAATTATATCTGCCCGGCCCAGTTTATATTCTAAATCACTTAACCTAGCGTCAATAAACGCCTGTCGGTCCTTGGCAGCTTCAAATTCAGCGTTTTCAGTTATATCCCCATGGGCGCGGGCTTCTTCTATTGCCTTGATATTTTTAGGCCGTTCAACTTTTTTAAGATATTCCAGCTCTTTTTTAAGAGCCTCATAACCCTCTTTTGTAATTGGCACTTGTTCCAAATTCATATTCCTTATAAGTATTCTTTTGCTAAAATTTCCGCTATCTGAACCGCATTGGTTGCGGCACCCTTTCTGATGTTGTCAGCCACAACCCACATATTGATACCGTTTGTAATCGATTCATCATCACGTATGCGACCAACCAGTGTCAAGTCCTGTCCGGCAGCATCAATAGCAAGTGGATAAACGTTGTTTTTAGGATCATCAACAACTTTAACACCAGGTGTCTTTTCAAGAAGAGATTTTACCTCTTTCGCGGAAATGTTTTCTTTGGTCTCAATATTGATCGACTCTGAATGCCCATAAAAAACCGGCACACGAACGGATGTCGCTGTCACTCTTATGGTATCGTCCTCAAAGATTTTCCTTGTCTCGTAGACCATTTTCATTTCTTCTTTTGTATATCCATTTTCCAAAAATAGATCAATTTGCGGCAAACAGTTAAAAGCTATGGTGTGAGGGTAAACCTTATTCTCATAATTTTTGAAATTAAGAATCGCCCTGGTCTGAGAATCCAGTTCATCAATCGCTTTTTTGCCGGTCCCTGACACAGCCTGATATGTGGAAACCACAATTCGTTTTATGCCATATTTTTTATGCAACGGATATAGCGGTACAACCATCTGAATTGTTGAGCAGTTCGGATTTGCGATGATTCCTTTTTTTGTGTATTGTGCCACTGCATGAGGATTTACTTCCGGAACCACCAGGGGAACATCCGGGTCCATCCGCCACGTGCTTGAATTGTCTATAACCACACATCCATCTTTTGCGGCAAAAGGCGCAAATTTTTCGCTGACACCGCCACCTGCTGAAAAAAGGGCAATATCCATGCCTTTGAAAGAACTCTCCTTTAATTCCTCAACATCAATCGAATCACCCCTGTAATCAATTTTATGCCCCACAGAACGGCTCGATGCCAATAATTTAATAGATTTAATGGGGAACTTTCTCTCCTCAAGACAGGATATCATCTGATTCCCAACAGCACCTGTTGCACCTGCTACGGCAACATTATATTTTTTTTCAGCCATCGTTTAATCTCTTTCTGCATTCTAAATTCTTTATTCTACATTCAACTTTTTCCCTTTGCTTTAATATATTCTGCCACAAGATCTCCAACTTCTTGTGTGCTGTATCCCATTTTTCCCGCGGCAACATCTTTGAGATCATCATGCAGCACCTTAATAACCCCCTCCTCTATCCAGGAGGCGGCCTTTGATTCCCCTAAAGTCTCAAGCATAATCTGGGCAGCTGAAATGGCCGCAATGGGGTTAATTATATTCTTTCCTGTATACTTGGGCGCAGATCCACCAATAGGCTCGAACATTGAAACCCCTTCAGGATTAATGTTTGCTCCGGCAGCGATCCCCATCCCTCCCTGGATCATTGCAGCCAGGTCGGTTATAATATCTCCAAACATATTATCTGTGACAATAACATCGAACCACTCCGGGTTTTTCACCATCCACATGCAAATGGCGTCAACATGAGCATAATCTGTTTCAATATCAGGATACTCTTTAGCAACCTCATTGAAAGTCCGCTCCCATAAATCAAATGCAAATGTCAGCACATTGGTCTTGCCGCAAAGGGTCAGCTTTTTTCTCTTGTTTCTTTTTCTGCAATATTCAAAAGCATATCTGATACACCTTTCCACACCTTTTCGGGTATTAATTGATCCTTGTATTGCAACTTCATCGAAAGTGCCCAGCTTTAGACAGCCTCCTGCTCCGACATAAAGGCCTTCGGTATTTTCTCTAATAACGACAAAATCTATATCGTCAGGCCCCTTTCCCCTCAAAGGTGTATCCACGCCTTCATACAGTTTAACAGGTCTCAAATTGATATACTGATCAAAATAAAACCTTAGCTTCAAAAGTATGCCTTTTTCGAGAATTCCGGGTTTCACATCAGGATGGCCTATAGCACCTAGATATATTGCATCTGATTTAGCAAGTGTTTCAAGTATGTTATCAGGCAATATCTCTCCCGTTGCTTTAAAATGTTCGCCTCCTAAATGGTACTCGTTAAAATTAAAGCTGAAATCGCATTTGCACGCCACGGTTTCAAGAACTTTAATCCCCTCAGCAATAACTTCGGGTCCTGTACCATCACCAGGGATTACCGAAATATTATATTTTTTTGTCATATTATAGACCTCGACATTATTTTAAGAAATGCACAATACTATCAAGTTAAATGTGACTTGATCTTTGCTCGTCTAATTCATCTGTTCCGAGTATTTCCTGTTTTATTCTTCTATGATTTCTAAGTGTAGTGAAAGGACCTGAAATAATA
>JAFDBA010000144.1 GCA_019313505.1 Deltaproteobacteria bacterium | reverse complement strand
TTAACAATTGATTATTGATCATTAGTTCAAGGTTCAGGGTTCAAGAATAATAGTTAATAAACAACGGTTAATAATTAATAATTAACAATTGATTATTGATCATTAGTTCAGGGTTCAAGGTTCAGGGTTAAAAAGCCAGATGTCTCGGTTTCAATTTTCAATCAACAATCATCCGTCATCAATCATCAATCCTCACAGTCCTGCCTTTTCCCTGATAACATCCACCATATTGGTTTTTTCCCACGTGAATTCAGGTTCATTCCGGCCAAAGTGCCCATAGGCTGAAGTTTTACTATAGATTGGCCGCAGCAAGTCCAAATATTCAATAATTGCTGCGGGTCTTAAATCAAAAACTTCATTGATAATTTCTTTTACCCGATGTTTGGAGATTACACCGGTTCCCATAAGATCGACCATCACGGAAACAGGCTTTGCTACACCGATGGCATAGGCGATTTGTAATTCACATTTTTTTGCAACGCCGGCGGCAACAACATTTTTTGCTATATGCCTGGCCATATATGAAGCGCTTCGATCAACCTTGGAAGGATCTTTCCCTGAAAAACATCCACCGCCGTGACTTCCCTGACCTCCATAGGTATCAACAATGATCTTGCGCCCCGTTACTCCGCAGTCTCCCATGGGGCCGCCAATCACAAACTTGCCTGTAGCATTTATAAAGTATTGGGTGTCACCGTCCGTTAGCTCCTTGGGGATTATCTTTTTGATGACCTCTTCTATGATAGCTTCTTGCAACTCATCGTAAGTAATATGCGGTTTGTGCTGTGCGGCGATAACAACGGTATCAACGCGCACCGGGTTACCGTTTTTATATTCGATGGTCACCTGGGCTTTGCCGTCAGGCCTTAAGAAATCAAGGGCCCCGTTTTTTCTTACCGTGGCAAGACGCTTGCATAATTTATGGGCAAACATAATCGACATGGGCATTAATTCAGGCGTCTCATCCGTGGCAAACCCAAACATAAGCCCCTGATCTCCGGCACCCTGGTCTTTGAAAAGTCCTTCATCGACGTTCACCCCCTGAGCGATATCAGAAGATTGTTGATCAATACTTGTAATAACCGAGCAGGTCTGCCAGTCGAAGCCCATCCGGGATGAATGATATCCGATTTCACGGATTGTATTCCGAATAACTTTCGGCATATCGACATAACAATCGGTTGTAATTTCACCGGCAATAAAAGCAAGGCCGGTGGTTACAAGAGTTTCACAGGCAACCCTGCAGGCTTTATCCTGCTCGATAATTGCGTCGAGAATGGAATCCGATATGGCGTCTGCTACTTTATCCGGATGACCTTCGGTCACCGATTCGGAGGTAAAAAAGAATTGTTCATTACTCATAAGGCATCTCCTTAGTGCTCAAATGTATTTATGGATGGGCACTAGTTATAAATTTTATGGTTTTTATGGTAAAAATCCTTATTATAAGCTACTGAATTTTTGATAGCAGATCCCGTTCACTATGGATTCAGCAACATGTTGTCAATCAGTCTGGCTTTCCCAATTCGGACTGCCAGGGCCATCTGCACCGGTCTATCGATGATCTGGATATCAACAAGTGTTTCAGTATCGCAGATGGCAATATAATCTATATCGGTTTCAGGATATGATTGTATCAGCTCTGTTGCCCAGTCTATAATAGTCGCTGCGTCTTGCACACCACTTTTAATAAGCTCCTTTGCTTTCTGCAACGATTTGTATAGGGAAAGAGCACTAATCCGCTGTTCGGAGGTAAGATATTTATTGCGCGAACTCATGGCAAGGCAGTCCGGTTCCCTTACCGTGGGGGCACCGATTATTTCTATACCAAAATCGAGGTCACGAACCATCTGACGAATAACAACTAGTTGCTGGTAGTCCTTCCGGCCAAAAACGGCGACATGGGGTTTGACAGTATTGAATAACTTGGCAACAACGGTTGCAACACCTCTGAAGTGTATCGGTCTGGAAAGGCCGCAGAGGTAATTCGGTAGTTTTTCCAGCGTTACATAGGTTTGGAATTTGTTCCCGTAAATTTCCTTTGCATCAGGGGTAAAGACCGCATCCACACCTTCTTCTTGTAACAGTTCCAAATCTCTTTCAAGATTCTTGGGATAAGACTCCAGATCTTCTTCAGGGCCGAACTGTGTGGGGTTTACAAAAATGCTCACTGCCATGTCATCTCCATGTTTGTGGCCTTCTTTAATCAAGGACAGATGACCTTCATGGAGAAATCCCATGGTAGGGATCAAAACAATGGTTTTATACTGACGACGCATTCGATCGGAACGCGCCCGCATCATTTTGGTTGTCGTAATAATTTCGATGGCATATACCTCAAAAGGTTGTTTAGTGCCTGAACGAAAACTGTCTTTTCCGCCAATATCTGCGTCAGACTCAAATTTTAATCCCCTGTATTACTGCCTGCCCCGTAGGTCCGGCAGATCGTACTGGGGTGGTTAAAATTTTCGTCTTCCTTGATCTTAACGAAAAATCCTAGTTTTCGTTCGGGCACTATTTAAGCAGGAAAAGCCATAACATTAATCAGTAATAATAAAATGTCAATTCAATGGTTCACTGAGAAAACAACTTAAAATTGACCATTTTTGGATTTTTTACGAGACCGTCAATCTTTGGTGGTGGAAATTATTTAAACCTGAACAACTGCTTCCATTCTTCCCCTCCTTTTTTGAAAATCACCTCATTCTTGCCGATATGGGTTACCAAAACCCTTTCGACAGATCCTCCTTCCCGAAGCACCCGACCGTTTATAACGGCAATGCGGTTTTTAGGGTCGCTGGACCAGGCAATGGCCTGCAGGTGAAGTCCGGACTCATGGGCCTGTTGAACGGGTATCGATAATATTCGTCTATTTTTTGAATATTGCCCGGATTTTTCTGCTTTTCTTTTAGTATGGTTATCTTTTTGAATCGAATCCTGCCCGGCAATCTTTTTTTTATTACGGCTCAAAGACTTTGAAACTTTAATTTTCGTTTTTTGAATTGATACCGGTTCCTTTTCCCTGGGTTTTATGACAGAGGGGGATTTCTTGTTTGCTGCTTGCTTAACCGCTGTAATTTTTTCGTCACTTCTTTTAACGGGCTTTTTTTTCCGGGACAAATTCCGGTCGACCGTGTTTTTCCCGATACGGCCTAATGGTTTTGTATGCTCGGTTTTTGTTTTTGTTGCAGGTAACGGTACTTTCTCCCAGGGTTTTCGGCCCAGGACCAGTCCTCCCCCTGCGGCCAGAATTATAGCGGCAAAAATGATAAGAAACTGTTTTTTTAAGCGCAGTTTATTCGTTATACTCTTATGGATAATTTTTTGCGCATCTATTTCTTGTTGCCGGAATCGAATTTTGCTTTTTTCCGGCGACTCGCTTTCAATCTTTTTTAAGGCCTGTAATATGGAACTCAATTTTAATCCAACCTCCTATCCCGGGTAAAAACACCTCACGGAATATGCGAATTAGAAAACTTTGAAATATGAGGAATCCCTTTGAAATTCTTTTCATTGTACAGTGCTATTTTTGTTGTGGACCCTACAACACCGTCCATATGTATTCCGTATTTTCCCTGAATATATTTGACCGCATGTCTGGTGTTTTCATCATAAAACGGGTTAATTTCAACCCTGTTGAATCCAATATCTCGTAACAGCATCTTCAGTGTTATTATGGAATCTTTTGGAGAATCCAATGGTATGGTACCTTTTAGGGAGAGAAAATTTTTCCAGGGAATGTATGCCACACCTGACCAATATGATTCCAAATCACTCGGTTCCAACTCTATTGAAAGATCTTTTTTTCCTCCTCTTAGAGTAATTTTTCCATCATCTATTCCATTAAACGTAAGATATACCGGAGGAAGGCCTCCTGGGAGATGGAGTGCTAAAATGGCCGGCAGATTTAATTTTTTTACCGCGTTAAAACTACCTTCAATGCGACGGATTAAAAGACCGTTCTGCTCGGAGGCAAGCTGGAAAAAGGCCTGATCATCGCTGATAGCGTTAAGATGCCGGCTAATTTCAGATTCAGAGTTCCACAAATCCATGGCAACTTTAAGGGCCGCGTTTCTTGAATAAAACCGGTTCAATTGTTTCAGTAAAACTCCCAGGCCATGGACAGGTTTCCTAACTATTTTCGGTTTATTTAATGCAGGTGTTTTAGCCGGTGTCTTAACCGGAGTCTTAACCGGTGTTTTAACCGATGCCTTAGCCGACTTTGTATCCGGTGCAGGTTTAGGGGAAGGAGATGTTTTTAAGTGCTCTGATTTGGAATTGTCAACCCCATTACTTCCCAGCGAACTTAATTTAGCATGATCGTCAAGGAATTCGGAGTGAAAAACCATTGCCATGATAATGCCTGTACACAACAGAAAGAAAAATAGACCTGTTTTTTTCCATTTTTGAAGGCGACGGCGTTTAATGTCTCCACTAACACCCAGTTCACGGATGGCAGCCATGGCTATCTTTCCGGAGATTATCTGTTGATTACGAACGAATGCGTTCAGAAGTGCCCGGTCACAAACAATATTGATTAATCGGGGGATCCCTCTCGAATATTGATAAATAGACCGATAGGCAGCGGCGGCAAATTGAATTACGGTTTTTCGGGAAGCGATATTGATACGGTGTTGAATGTATTCTCGAACTTCTTTATAGCTCAAGGGAACGAGCTGACATTTCAAAGTTATCCTCTGGTCCAGTTGTCTGAGTTCATGGGAATCGAGTTTTTCACCCAGTTCGGGTTGACCCACAAGAATAATCTGAATAAGCTTGTCTTTGGATGTTTCTAAATTTGACAACAATCGCAACTGCTCCAGAACCTTTGTGGTTAGATTCTGTGCCTCGTCGATGATAAGGATGACATTTTTTCCCTCGGCTTTTTTCGCGATGAGAAAAGAATTCAGCCTGTCGATCAGATCTTTGGTGTTGTCCCCATCCGATCCAATTCCAAATTCGTCATTAATGGCTCTGAGAAGCTGTATAGAATTCAAGTTTGGATTAAAGATATAAGCAGCTTTTGTGTTGTTCTCCAGATTTTCGAGAAACGCCCGGCAGAGTGTAGTCTTGCCGGTTCCCACCTCCCCGGTAATTTCAACAAAACCGTCACCCTGGATTAATGCATAGGTGAGATGGGCAAGAACCTCTTCATGGCTTTTGCTCAAAAAGAGGTAGGCAGGGTTAGGAACAAGCTTAAATGGTCTTTCCTTGAAACCGAAAAAATTTTTGTACATCTGCGAAGGCCTCCATATGATTGGTTCTTTCGCAAAAAGTCAATAAAACGACTTTATAACTTGAAAAGCGTTTAAATTAAGGCTATTATCATTGGAACTTTTGAAAAGCAAACAATGATTTTTGTAATAATTCAGCCACTAAGTTACTAACATGCCGGTATATGAATATACAGCCTTGGATACAAAGGGGAAGACAGTTTCAGGGATAATTAATGCTGAAAGCTCCGGTACAGCCCGTCAGAAGCTGCGTGCATCCAGAAACTTTCCTGTCTCTATTAAAGAAGTGCGTGATACTGCTGCAATAAAAGCACCTTCGTCTGTTTCAATTATACGCTATTTTGCACGTGTCAAACCGTATGAAGTTTCAATGATGACACGACAACTGGCAACTTTAGTAGGAGCCGGATTCCCGCTTGTATCGGCTTTAGATACCTTAATACCACAAACCAGATCTCAAGTATTCAAAAAAATACTGGCAAAGATCAAGGATTCAATCGTGGAAGGAAACAGCTTTGCCCAATCTTTATCTTTGTATCCTGGAACTTTTTCCTCGCTATATGTGAATATGGTCATGGCTGGTGAAACTTCCGGAGCACTTGAAATCGTTTTAGAACGGCTTGCCGATATTACCGAAAAACAACAGGCCTTAAAACATCGCATTAGATCAGCTCTGGCTTATCCGATTTTAATGTCCCTTATCGGAACACTTGTTCTATTTCTTCTTCTGACATTTATTGTTCCCAGTATAACTTCAATTTTTACAGACATGAATCAGACCCTTCCTGCCCCTACGCTTTTTCTCATCAGTATAAGTAATTTTTTCAAAATATACTGGTGGATCATATTTATCGTGATCGGATTGATGCTTTTAACCTTGCGCATGACACAAAAGACCGTGAAAGGTCATTATTTTTTTGATAAAATCAAACTTCTTTTGCCCGGTTTTGGAATTTTAACCAAGAAACTGGCTGTAGCCCGCTTTGCCAGGACCCTGGGTTCGCTTCTTGAAAACGGGATTTCCATGTTGCCGGCACTTGGAATCGTAAAGAATATAGTAGAAAACGTGTTAATTGCCGATATAATTGAAGAAGCTTCGCAAGAGGTCGGAAAAGGACAAGGACTGGGTTCGGCGTTGGCGGAAAGTAAAATATTCCCCGATCTTTCCGTCCAGATGATTAAGGTTGGAGAGCAAAGCGGAGAATTGGAAGCCATGTTGAACAAAATTGCAGATGTATTTGAAAATGAGGTGGAAACAAGCGTGATGAGCATGACATCACTCCTTGAACCCGTTATGATATTAATTATGGGCATTATTGTCGGTTTCATTGTCCTTTCCATATGCTTACCGATTTTTGAAATGAACCAGCTTGTCAGGTAACAGCGAGTACGGGTGGAGAAAAAATGAAGAATAAAACTTTTTTAAAACAATCAGACTATCGTGGATTTACGCTTATTGAATTAATGGTTGTCATAGTAATTTTGGGGATACTTGCAGGGCTTATCATACCCAGAATAATGGGACGGCCTGAGGAGGCAAAGCAGCTTAAAGCAAAGATGCAGATCGAGAGCCTGGAGACGGCCCTGAAATTATATAAACTCGATAACGGCATGTATCCGGATACCGAACAGAGTCTGCAGGCACTTATTGAGCAGCCTGAAACCGGGATAGTCCCGAAGAATTGGCGCAAGAAGGGTTATCTTGAAAAAGGGAGGCTTCCGAAAGATCCCTGGGGGAATGAGTTTGTCTATCTTTCCCCGGGTGCGCATGATGATTATGACATTATTTCATATGGTGCGGACGGAGTCCCGGACGGAGAAGACAAGAACAGGGATATTAACAGCTGGGAAATCGAATAGTTTCCAACCGGAAATGCTTTTTCCCCAATATCCGCTTAAACCACTTATATTCTCACCAATTAACCATGACACTTAAATTCAGGCGAAACAAAGGTTTCACTCTTATCGAGCTCATAGTGGTTATTTCTTTGATCAGCCTTATGCTTTTTTTTGCCATTCCACGATTCCAGGTTGATGTTCTGTCAGACAATACCAATAAAGTTTCACGATGGATTATGCTGAAAGTACATGCTTTAAAAGAAAAGGCGGTTCATGAACAAAAACTTTACGTTTTGCACCTGAGTTTGGATTCAAATAGGCTGTGGGTAACCAGCGATATTATGTCAGAAGAAGAGCTTCAAACCGCGGCGTTAAATGGCTACGAACTGCCGGAAAATATAAAACTGCTTGATGTTGAATATCCGGATGAAGAAAAAATATCAGTTGGTCGGGCTGATATTTATTTTTATAAAAAGGGATACTCAGATAAGGCAATTATCCATATCTCCAATAACGATAATGAACTACTCTCTTTGCTTGTCGAACCTTTTCTATCTCGTGTTTGTTTATACAATAAATATATAGAATTTGAAGATTGACGGTCTCGTAAAAAGTTCCATCTACTGCGTTGTAGTATTTTTTCAGACATTAGGCATACTACATGTATGGCCTCGTTCCTGAAAAAATACTACGCCTTGTATATGAACCTTTTTACTTAACCATCTATAGTTGAATTCGTGACTTTTTAAGATTGAAAAAAAGAATAAACGGAAAGCAGAAAGCAGAGGACAGAGGACAGAGGACAGGATGCAAAAGATAGAAACCAGCAACTTGCAACCAGGAACCATGAACCATGAACCAGCAACTCGGAACTTGCAATATGATTTTGGTTTTACGCTCCTTGAAATCATGGTCGCCCTTTCCATAATCGCCATTGTTCTGGTTAGTGTATATAAAATGCAGGCTCAAACCATTTCCATGAACCTTGTCGCAAGGTTTTATGCAACCGCGCCCCTGCTGGCCCAATTAAAAATAGCTGAAGTTGAAATAGCAAATCCGGGGGAACAGACAGACGATTCAGGAGATTTTGGAGATAAATTCCCAGGTTACAGATGGAATATCGTCATAAATGATGTTGAGTCAGAACCACTTGGAAATATTGCTGACAATTTAAAACAAATTAATGTTAACGTATCTTTTAACACCGATGAATTTACATACCGCCTTAGAACCTACAGATTCATGCAGGAGTAAGAAATTTTGGAATTTCAGGGCTACAGACCTGGTGTAAATTCAGATTCAACATATTTTAATGAAGAATCCACACCTTGATGGCATATAAAAGATGAACGTCGAACATCGAACATCGAACGTTGAACATCGAATAATGTATTCTACCAT
>JAFDBA010000143.1 GCA_019313505.1 Deltaproteobacteria bacterium | reverse complement strand
TTTTAACCATCTTTGGGTCTCCCTAAGTTCTTTTAATGAGATACGAAGTTTATGAACAAAGTCCTTTGGGGACTCCGCTGCCTGGGCTTCACCATGGTTTGGATAAGGTGAAGTCCCCGATCTTAACAATTGGCCCGCAACATGGTTGCCTGTTCTGGTATTTGGCAACTGTGCAACAATCTTTATGATTCGCACCGAATACTCAAGCAGCCTTTCTTCAAGATCATACCTTTGCTTCGTCATCCTTTTCCTCAATCACCATTTGCTATTCAACATTGGTTTTTTTATTTATCATTCGATGTTGGACGTTCGATGTTCGATGTTCATCTTTTTCAGTTCTTCCGCCGCAAAAAATAACTTAGTGTTTATATGGGAAGCCCCCTAACTTGTTATGTCCAGCGTCCGGGAATAACAGTTCGACAATATTTGCATCGATTTCCGTCCAGGTTGTAAGTCGGTATGAAATATCCGATCCGCTCAATTAGCAGTTTTTTACAGTTGTGGCAATAGGTGTTATTCCCTTCCGGATAGGAAGCGTTGCCCACATAGACATAGTGGATTCCTTCCGCCATGGCAAGCTTGCGAAACCGGACAAGGGTTGAGATTGGAGTGGAAGGTAAACGGTCGAGTTTGTATCTGGGGAAAAATCGTAAAAAATGCAAAGGATAATCAGGACCCAGGTTTGTAAGAATCCACTGGCACATACGTTTTACCATTTCGGTATCATCCGCATACCCTGGAACAACCAGGTTCGTCATTTCAAAGTGGACTCCCTGTTGGTGCAGTGTTTTGAATGTATTTAAAACCGGTTGCAAACGGCCGCCGTTCAATTTCCGGTAGATGGCATCACTGAACGATTTGAGATTGACATTGGCAGCGTCCAGCACGCTGCACAGTTTTAGGAGAGGTTTTTGATTGATGTAACCGTTTGAAATCCATAAATTAGAAATTTTGTTATCTCTGGCCAGTTGGGCGGTATCTATCATATATTCAAAAAAAGTAGTGGCTTCGGAATAAGTGTAGGCGATAGACTCGCATTCGGTGCGCTGTGCCGTTTTAATCACATCTGCCGGGAACAGTTCGTGATGGCGGACCTCGTGAGGTTTGGCCTGGGAAATTTCCCAGTTCTGGCAATTCAAACAGCGAAAGTTGCAGCCGGTGGTGGCGATGGAAAAGGCTTTTGACCTCGGTTTGAAATGAAAAAGCGGTTTTTTTTCAATGGGATCCACATTCATACTGCAAGGATTGCCGTATGTCAGGCTGTAAAGGGTGCCGTCCATATTGACCCTGGAGCGGCAGACACTGCGGTCACCGGGTGATAGCAGACACCTGTTGGGACAGATACCACACATTACCACTTTGTTGTCCAGCTTTGTATAAAAAAATCCCTCACGAGACCATTTCCACAGTTTCTTGGGTGCATCTCCTTTGAAAACATATCCACGGATATCTGCCGGACCTGCTGCCGCACCCGCTTCCACAGAAAAGGGCCAGAACGCATTGGCCTGAACAGCGCTGCAAAGGAGTCCTGCGCTACAATAAAGAAAATGACGCCTACTTACTTTTTCCATTACAAACAGCCATAACAATTAAGCTGCAAAGTTTAATGCCGATTAATCCGGTTGCAGCCCAAATTATTCCACAATAGGGGATCAATAATACGTTTATTACCAGGGTGCCGAATGCGGCTCCAATAAGATCGGCAGAAAAAGTCCTGGTTACCGCCGGAGCGTCTCCTCCCCGCAAATAGAGAGCCACAGGAAACTGAAAACCACAGATAAGCGAAACCACAAAACCAAAAACAAGAAAAAAAGTTACCGGCAGCCTATCTCCATATTGCAGAGCCAAAATCAGCAGGCCCATCAGGGCAATCAGCAGTCCATCGGCAAATGCAAGGGTCTGTTTGCTTCTGAAACGCAGTTTGTCGCCGAACCAGGCACCGGGCAAAAGGCCGGCCAGGAAAACGGTTACGATCATACCGATTTGCAGATAAATATAACCGAAGAAGATTTGAAAAGCAAATATTACCAGAACCTCACTCCCCATTACCGTGAAACCTGTGGAAAAAAGAACAAACTCTTCGGCACTGATACGCATAAGGTAAATCAGGCAAAGTATGGTCAGGACTGCGATGAAACCGGTCGGAGAAGAATCAAACTTGGCAAACCACTGCATAAACATCAGGCGCATCAACCGGGGGGAATCATCACGATTTTTAGGGGCCGTTGGATCTATCAGGGCATTTAAGCGCTCGATTCTTTCACGTGTCAGGTTGCCATAATAGTAACCTCTTATGTAGCGTGTATGGATACCTTTTTGAACCAGAAGTGCCGGGATGTCGGTATTAAGGGGTTGAGAGCTGCACAGAAAAAAAATCTTTTGTCCCGGCAGTAAAAGCACATGGTCGAAATAGTCGGTAACGGTATTATAAAGGGAGGAAAGCTTTCGGCGCTGGGGTTCGGCCAGGTAATTATCATATCCCTTCATGGCAAAACTCAGCACCCCCTGCCTGGTGAGGTGACTTCTGGCCAAAGCAAAAAATCTGTCTGTAAAAAATCTGTTGATTTGAAAAGTATCAGGTTCGCCCAGATTGACTATGATAGAGTCGTAAATTTTGTGTGAGCCTTCAAGATATGCCCGGCCGTCTTGATGAATAACATTCAGGCCGGGAATCCTTTTTATCAGGCCAAACCTGAATTGAACATCTGCAACCTGTGGATCGAGTTCAGCATAATCGACCGAGGCAGGCTTATACTTTTCCAGTTCGGCCATCATTCCGCCTTGGGCTGATATCAGAAGAATATTCTTTGCCTGATTCAATTGAGCCAAAGGATAATGGATGGTCTCTTCAGCCACGCTCAGATTCTGATTACCATACAAGGGGTTGCCGCTCACGAACAGCGTAAACTGCTCTTGGTTTTCCCGAACCTCGATCCGGCCGTAACGAGATTCGCTGTAATGAACCAGTTTGCCTTCCGGTGGTTTTAGAGATGATGGTTCCAGGAAAATACCGGTAACCAGCATGACGAACGTCAAACCGGTCCCTATATAAATAGAAGGACCATGCCGTGAAGAATTACGAAATAGCAGGTAGGTTGCCAGAAGTAATGGCAAATTTGCCAGGAATACGGCCTTTAAAGGGGTGACCAGAAAAACAAGAACAAAAGAAAACAGGGCGCCGCCGGACACATCTCCAAGATTGTCAATTATATATATACGGGTGCCCGGATAGTCCGGATTTTCGGTTCTTATGACAAAAAGGCTGTAGGGGAGGACAAAACCGAGTACAAGGCAATAGGGCGCAATTGTAAAAAAGGTAAAGGCAAAGGTGGGATAAAATCCTGTTGAGGTTCCGTGAATAAAAAAAACATCACGAAGATAACGAATGGCAAGAATTTGCACAGCGGGCAGACCGGTCAGAATAAGAGAGAGCCAGCCCAGTCGATTGAAAGGATCAGCCAGTTGAAAAGAATCAGGGCAATGACGAACTCATTGCCCTGGAATTGTGCTAAAAATTCACGAATGATCAATAACTGGGTCACCACAGAGGAAATGCCCGTGGCTATGACCACCCTTGTTATTGCACGGTCATTTTTCCTCTTCAAAATATTGAACCTGATATGTCAAAATGTCAAGTCGACTTTCCTTCCAGTCATCGGCGGGAAGGCCGGCTTTCCTGCAAAGATGGGAAAGAAACTGCTCAGGCCGGGGCAGTTGCTCCCATACCTGGGGCAAAAAAGTGGCGCTTACCGGACCCTTTCTAAGTATAACTCCGTCCACATTAACTCGCAGTTTGGCAAGCAAATCCTTACTGTCCCCATATTCCAGAGGATGGGGTTCGGTAAGGATACTAACCTCAATATCCGCCCGATTAAGCTCATCGGCTTTCAAAGAGGGAAAACGGGGATCGTGGAAAGCTGCATTAATGGCATTGCGTTTTATTCCGGCCAAAATCGATTCAGTGGAATCCAGGTTTCCGATACAACCTCGCAACTGTTTGTTAATAGTAAGAGTTACAAAGGTGCCCCTGTGGTCCTGAAAAGCACTGTCGGCCAGGGTCTCGGGGTCAACGATGGTCGATTTTTCACCAAGCCTTTCTGCAATGGTCTGCCGGGCCAGCCTTACCAGTGTTTGCCCCTGATGCTTTTTCAAAGACTGAGAGGAATCAATACTGTTTTGCATGGATGAACCTCCATAAAAAGCTATGGCCCCATAACCGACAACCCTCGAGGGATCTCCTGCCGTGTCGCCGCTGTTTGAATAGTGGAGAAGAATCGGTTGCCATCCGTGTCGGCGAGCCATGTTTATCACAATTAGAATCGGTATTCTGCCGCAGGCTGCATTTTCACGCTTTAGCAGTTTACCGGCTTTAAGATTTAATATCATATCGATGGTTTCCCGGTCTCTGTCAACCGCTTCTTGATATGAAAGATAGTGGGATAAATCCGAACTGGCAACCAGTAAGGTCTTTTTGTCAAGCAAAGGATCGAGGGCGGTCGAAACCCGGTCCACAAGATCGCTGCCCTGACCAAGGACAATCGGTATGAGTTCGAATTTTTTTAGAAAATATTGAAGAAAAGGGAGAACCACCTCCACGGAATGTTCAAGCTGGTCGGAAGCCGGAATTGCTTGAAACAGGTGGTTATTGTCCCGAAGCATTGTTGCATCTTGATTCAGCGGAATCAGGCCCAGAGGAGTTTCATAGGCGCCCACATCGCTGATGGCGCCGCCTTGGAAACCCACGCGATGATCCGGTGCCATTACGATTACTCTTTTGAATTGATTATCCTTTAATACCAGTGAGATATGCGCTGCTGTCAACCCTGAATAAATATAACCGGCATGGGGCATTATAAGGGCTTTTAGTGAAGTATGGGGAGGGTGTTGAACATGTGTCTGCTTGACCCGGTTGGTGAGTTGTTCGATAATAGACGTCAATTCGGACCGTGTTCCAGGATAAAAACTGCCTGCATATACAGGTTTGCGGATATTATTGGCATTAGCCGTGTTAACCTGGAAGAAAGTCGCCAGACAGAGCGTAAGAAAAATGGTAAAAAATAGGCTGGAAATTCGCTTCATGTCAGGGTCCGCTATTTTATAAATTGTCAGCAATTAATCAATATTATCAGTCTCGTAAAAAGGTTCATATACAAGGCGTAGTATTTTTGCAGGAATGAGGCTATACATGTAGTATGCCGAGTGTCTGTAAAAATACTACAACGCAGTAGATGGGACTTTTTACGACGCCATCTATATTAGTAAAATACAATAGGGACTATACGCTGTCAAACAAAATTAGGTGTCAAAATCCATCACCTTTATTTGGTTGTTAAAAACCTGGTCCTTTGGGCCAGGTCAGAGTTCTTCGGCTCTGTATGAAGAATCGCTGCAAGAGTTTGAAGTGAACTAAAGTTTAAAGTGAGCTAAAGCTCGCCCTGGTGCGACTCGTCATATATATTGATGGCCCATGCATTATTCCAAACCTGACTTTTTAAGTATAGAGTATTGGTGATCGGTCTGGCCAGGGTTAAGGAATTTTGTCAATTTTCACTCAACGCAATCCGGCAAGAAAGCCTTTTTGACAAGAGTGTAGACGCGACCCTCTGAAGCCCCTTTTCTATAATGTAGGCGTTCATGGTTAACTCTGAACCCTGGACCTCTGAATCCGTGAACGGTTACAAAAAATTATTTGACAAAACCACACCCATCAAATATAGTTAATTAACATATTTATTAACCTGGTATATTTGATGAGATTTCTTCAATTACAAAACATTGAAAAATTATACTTTGGGTACGAGGATATTGCGCGTGTGCTTGGCATCACGTTACAATCGGCGAAAGTCACTGCCAATCGTTATATAAAACAGGGACTTTTGATCAGGCTGAAAAGAAATATTTACGTCCTCAAAGAAAAATGGACAAGCATTGATCGTGAGCAGGAATTTCTCCTCGCTAATATCATCCAGGTGCCGTCTTACATCTCTATGATGACCGCCCTTGATTACTATGAAATAACGACACAGGTTCAGCGAGACTTTATCGAATCTGTCGCCGTTAAACGGACAAAAGAGGTTGAGATAGAGCAGACGTTTTTTAACTATACAAAAATCAATACTGATTTGTATTCCGGCTTTTCAAGGACACGAGGTTTCTTCATAGCCGCGCCTGAAAAAGCTTTTCTGGATGCCGTTTACTTGATGTCTTTGGGACGATACAGTCTTGATATTCCATCCATTGATTTCAGCAAATTGAATCTGGAAAAAATTGAATATATGGTCCGATTGTTTCCATTGAAAACACAAAGCTTTCTAAACAAAAATGAATATTTTCGAGAAGCATGAAATCTTTGAAATAGAGGTTTTGGAAAAGCTTAAAAACGAACGACTCATAGAACCTCTGGTGTTCGGCGGCGGTAGTATGCTCCGCCTATGCCACGAGCTGAAACGCTACTCTGTTGATCTGGATTTTTGGCGGATTAAAAGGATTCCATTAGACGCACTATTTGATAAATTTCAACATTTTCTCAAGCAGGAGTATGATGTAACCGATGCACAAATAAAGCATTTTACTCTGTTGTTCGAGATACGTTCAGCGCATTTCCCCAAACGACTCAAAATTGAAATCAGAAAAGAAATACAGGATTGGGATTTCCAAGAAAAGATTGCATATTCAAGATTCAGCACAAAACAAGTCGCATTGAAGGCTCATACCTTAGAACAAATGATGAAGAACAAGATTGCCGCTTTATTGGAAAGAGGCGAGATTCGAGATGGCTTTGATATTGAATTTTTATTGCGGCAGGGAATTCCCTTGCCTGAACTGAAAAAAAATGAAATTTCGAAATTGATAAAGAGAATACACGCATTCAAAGCAAAAGACTTTAAAGTTAAGCTCGGTTCAGTTTTGGAAGGCGATATCCGGAAATATTACATTGAGAACAGATTTAACTTTTTAAGACAAAAGCTCTCCTCGCCTAGTCGTGCAATTGGGTGAGGCTACAAGCGCCCCACAACATGTTCACACACGTATCGGAGCTGCTCAACTCCAATTTTAAGGCAGTGAAGTCGCCCGATGTCAGATTCGGGGTAAAACCTTCACTTGACTCTTGGTGCAGAATTGAATTGAGCACTCTATGTCAAGATCGTTAAGAATACTGTATCCAATCTCCAAAGCTTTCAATACAAGGGCATACAGTTCTGTCATCAGTGTGGTCAACCTGACCCAAATGCTATTATCCAGGGATCAAAAAACTTAGAAAATGATTTGAACAGATAAGTCGTAATTTGAATGATGGTCAAGCAAAGATTTGATAATCCTACATACGCTGACCCCATATTGACGCTCACAGGACGCTCTATGGAGTTACTGAGCATGAATAACTTGATCCAGGGTATCAGCAACCCATTTGTTAAGGCTTTTGCCGCTGGTCTCAGCTGCGGTGGCAATTGCGGCATGAATACTGGGCGAAATGCGCAGGGTCAACTTGCCGGAGTATGGCTTGTTCGGTTTTTCTCCCAGTTTGGTGCAAGTGTCAAGATAATGGTCAACAGCTTCTTTGAAAGCTGTTTCCAGTTCGTTCACTGTCTCGCCGTGAAAGCTGATAATGTCGCGAATGCCTGCAAGGCGGCCAAAAAATATACGGTCTTCCGGGTCAAACTCAACACGGGCGACATAGCTTTTGTAAGTCATGGCGTTTTTCATGGCGTCACTCCTATCGTTTTGAGAAAATCACGAGCAGCAATCACCCGATACCGCAAGGATTCTTTATCTGGATGCGGCCTGTGGAAGGTGGCTTTGCTGCCTTTATGCAAAATAGTGATACGGGAACCACTGCTTTCAATGATTTCGCAGCCCACGGCCTTGAACAAGGCTTCGATTTTCCGCCATTCAATATTGCCGGAAACCGGGTCAGCGAAGACGGTATTCAGAGTTTTTCGATGTTTCCTGTTCATGCATATTGTATGATATCACTTTTTGCCACCAAATCAAGAAAAAAATAATCGTTTAATGTTTGATGTTCGACGTTCATCTTTTTACTAAGTGTCTTAGTGGCAGAAAAGATGATTGAAATAGCATACCTTAGAACAAACGATGAAGAACAAGATTGCCGCTTTATTGGAAAGAGGCGAGATTCGTGATGGTTTTGATATTGAATTTTTATTGCGGCAGGGAAGTTGCCCGATATCAGATTCGGGGTAAAACCTTCACTTGACTCTTGGTGCAGAATTGAATTGAGCACTCTATGTCAAGATCGTTAAGAATACTGTATCCAATCGCCAAAGCTTTCAATACAAGGGCATACAGTTCTGTCAGCAGTGTGGTCAACCTGCCCAAATTCTATTATCCAGGGATCAAAAACAGTGATGGTTGGGGCTTCATGTAGTTTTATTTCGCCCATGGGCTATCAGACCAACCTGATGGTCTACGGTCCCGGCGGTTATAAGTTCACGGATTATGTAAGAGTTGGCGTGCCTCTCACGATTATCGTTGGTATCATTACAATCATTCTAACACCAATGTTTTTTGGATTTCAGGCCCCATGAAGAAGAAAGGTATCAGGTCGGCCTGAAGCTGAGATGTAAAAATGTGAAGTTATTTTTGCGCGAGTCCTAAGTATCATAAACAGGAAATTAGACCAAACTAACTGAGAATAAAAGTAAGAATGAGTAACTGTCAAAAAAACCGAGAGAAAACATTATGCAAAAAAATTATTTTAAAATAGGCATCATAGTAATCATCCTGGCATGTGCGCTTTTTCCCCAGAACGCAGAAACAGCGTCAGCAGCGGAAAAACCTGATTTTAAGGTAATTATCGGTGAATGGGTTCGGCCTGACGGTGGTTATATTGTTCGTGTCCGGGATGTTAACCCTGACGGTTCGGTTGATGCGGAGTATTTTAATCCCGGTAAGATCAATATCGCGGAAGCCAATGTTTCTCTCTGGAAGGGACTGGTGAAGCTATTCATTAAACTACAGGACAAAGGATATCCGGGATCGACCTATACGCTCTACTATTACCCGGAAAAAGACGCCATGGCTGGTTTCTACTATCAAGCCGCAATTGGACAGACTTATGAAGTGGTTTTTTTTAGAAAAAAGGTCGAATAGTTAAAGATCAGATATGGACTCTTTTCACGGCCCGCTTTTTACACATGCCCATATTTACCTTGTATTTTATTCAAAATTTACTAATAATATCCTTGTATTTACTGCAGTAAATGATTTGTTGTGTATGTTTTTAAATTTCAAGATGGCAACGTATATGTTGTCGATTATGAGGATTATCACTAATGGGTATGTACAATCCACCTCATCCCGGTGAGTTTATCCGGGAAGTATATCTGAAGCCATTTAACATAAGCTATCGTAGCGTTGCCTTAAGACTCAAGGTGTCGCCATCTACCTTTCTGCGCTTGATTAAAGGTCAGAGTAACGTAAGTCCTGAAATGGCTTTGCGGCTTTCTAAAGGGCTGGGACGTTCTCCTGAAAGTTGGTTGGCGATGCAGGATAGTTACAACCTTTG
>JAFDBA010000015.1 GCA_019313505.1 Deltaproteobacteria bacterium | reverse complement strand
CTGGCAGTCATGAGGCCGACGGTTCGATCCCGTTCAGCTCCACCAAATATCTAAAAAAAGGTTGGTCTGTGGGACCGGCCTTTTTTTATTTGTATTATTGTATATCACGGATGCCCTTCCGCTCTTGACATCACAAGTGTATTGGCTTAAAAAATCATCTCATTATTTAAATCAGGTATTAAATCATGATTACAAAATGCCATGCAATATATGCTGTTTTAGTTGTTATTGCTCTTAGCGCTCTATGCATGGCGCTATTGAATATACCCTTAAAAGCCTCGGCTGAGGATCAATTTAAGCAAAATATCCAAATAACGGACACACAATATTCGGATAAATTGGTTGTCCATCTCTATTTTTATGATAAAAGCAATTCGTTTCTGACATCAGAAGAAAGGACTCTTGTTCATTCTGACAATCCCGTCGAATTTGCTAAAAATATTATCGAGGCCTTGATAGACGGTCCACGGGAAGGGTTTATGAGAACAATTCCCGCAGGTACAACTATCAGAACACTCTACGTTACTCGGGACAGAACAGCTTATGTCGATATATCAAATGTAATAAAAGACTCTCATCCCGGTGGAATAAAATCAGAACTTTTTACGATATACTCAATCGTTAATTCATTAATATTGAATATCCCTGAAATCGATGCCGTAAAAATATTGATAGGTGGACGTGAATCTATGACCCTGGCCGGTCATATTGATCTTAGTTTTCCCTTTAAAGCAAATATGCTTTTGATACGATGAAAAAAAAGACTCACATCAAAAATATACGGAATATCGGAATTATAGCCCATATTGACGCCGGCAAGACAACGATAACTGAGCGTATACTTTACTATACGGGCCGTTCCCACAAAATCGGCGAGGTTCATAACGGTGAAGCAATAATGGACTGGATGCCTGATGAACAGGAACGGGGTATTACAATTACCTCTGCTGTTACCACCTGCCACTGGAAGGGAAATGACATCCAGATAATAGATACGCCGGGGCATGTCGATTTTACAATCGAAGTGGAACGTTCATTGAGGGTGCTTGACGGCGCCATCGGAGTCTTTTGCGCGGTTGGCGGTGTGGAACCCCAGTCGGAGACAGTATGGCGACAGGCAGACAAATATCTTGTCCCAAAGATAGCCTTTATCAATAAACTGGACAGAGTCGGTGCAAGTTTTTTTAAAACCATTGAAATGATGAAAAACAGACTGCATGCCAACCCACTTATTTTACAACTGCCGGTGGGATCGGAAGATGACTTTGCCGGCATTATCGATCTGATCAATATGAAACAGATTCTATGGGAAGATGACACCCTGGGAGAAACATACACAACCGAAGAAATACCCTTTGATTTTCTTGAAACCGCCAAAAAATATCGCGACAAACTTATTGAAACAATTGCTGAAGTTGATGATGATATTATGGAGGATTATTTATCAGAAACCCCGGTTGCAATTGAGAGCCTGCTTACTGCCATACGAAGGGCAACCATAGATCTGAAACTGGTACCGGTGCTATGCGGCAGCGCACTGAAAAATAAAGGGATACAGCCTCTCCTTAGCTCTATTGTGGATTTCCTTCCCAGTCCCGTCGATGTTCCGCCCATTAAAGGAGTACATCCTGAAACCGATGAGATTATTGAATGCAGAGCCAAAGATACAGACCCACTTGTGGCACTCATATTCAAAGTAGCCATGATCGAAGGACGCAAGCTTTCCTATGTCAGAATTTACAGCGGAAAGATGCATACCAAAGAAAATTCCTATAACCCTTCCCGCAAAACAAATGAAAAACTTTCCCGTATCTTACGGATGCATGCCAACAAGAGAGAACGCATCGATTCCGCCGGCGCCGGAAGTATTGTGGGGGTTGTCGGATTGAAAGAATCCTCCACAGGCGAAACGCTATGCTCCGTTGACCACCCGGTTTTACTGGAAAAAATGGAGTTTTACGAGCCTGTAATTTCCGTTGCAATAGAGCCTAAAACACATGCCGATCAGGAAAAACTGGATCAGGTATTCGAAAAATTTATGGCCGAAGACCCGACTCTGAAACTTAAAAAGGATGAAGACACCGGTCAAACAATTTTGTCCGGAATGGGTGAGCTTCACCTTGAAGTCATTATCAGTCGCATGCAGCGTGAATTCAAAACCAACGTAAATGTGGGAAAACCCCAGGTTGTTTACAGGGAAAGCATTGAAAAAGAGGGTAATGGATCGGCCGTATTTGACAGGGAAATTGCGGGACAGCGTCACTTTGCCAAAGTTACGCTAAAACTGATACCTCTGGACCGTGGCAGCCAAAACAGGTTCAGCTCTGAAATTGGCGAGGAAATAATCCCGGATATTTTTATTCCTGCCATTGAAAAAGGTGTCATGGAATCTTTGGAAAGCGGGGCCTTAATGGGCTATCCGGTGGTGGATGTTAAAGCGATCCTCACAGGGGGTTTATTCAAGGAATCCCTGGGCACGGAATTGGCCTATACGGTCAGTGGATCCATGGCATGCAAAACGGCCCTTGCCCACGGTAAACCGTTTCTTTTAGATCCGATTATGAATGTTGAAATTTTTGTTCCTGAAGATTTTATGGGAGACGTTATCGGAGATCTTAATTCCCGCAACGGGAAAGTTGAATCCATAGATCACAAGGTGGAAGCGGTAGTTATAAAGGCGATTGTTCCTCTATCACGTATGTTCGGTTACTCAACATCATTACGATCAGCTACCCAGGGCCGAGGAACTTTTACCATGCAATTTTCCCATTTTGATCGTATCTAAAAACACTGTAACAGATGCGAAAGTCCTCTATGACGATCTCTTTTCTCCGTGAATCTCTTTTAGCATCTTCTCGATTTTTTCCCTTTTGTCCGGATCACTCATATTCTCCAGAGCTCTTTTCAAGTGGAACAACGCATTTTTAAAATCATTTTTTTTCTTGTAATAAGTACCCAGGTAATAATGAGCCTCATCCAGCCTGCCCAACTTGCCATAGGTTTCACCAAGGGAATAAAACGCCCGGGGATAATCATATTTTTTTGCGATGAGTTCTTCAAATGTAATTGCCGCCTCGTGTAAACGTCCAAGCTCCATCTGTGTGCGCCCAAGATAAAAAAATACTTCAGGATCGTCAGAGGAAACGTCTGCGGCGCTTTCCAGCATGTTTAATGCTTCCTGATACCGGCCGTCGAGAAAATAAACCCGGCCGAGATCTTTCAACATATATGGATCGAAAGCATTTTTCTCCAGTGCTATTTTAAGGTGACCCATGGCATCTTTCCGATTACCTGTCCTCGCCAGAATCAGCCCGTATCCGTATTGTGCCAAAGAATCTTCGGGGTGGTTTTTAACCTCTGCCTTAAACTTTCTTAATGCAAAACTCTTATCCCCGTAAACAGCAACAAGCCGGGTATGAACCCTTGCAAAATTATAAGGGTCAATGTGTGCTTTTGTCTTTTTGTTTTGTTCAAGCCAGGTGTCAATATTGACCATTCGTTCCTCTGTGCCAGGATGTGTGCTAAGATAAGTGGGAATCTGATCCGGACCGAACCATCGTTTGCTCCTAAGTTTTTGCAGCATCAAAAGCAATCCTTCTCCATTGTACCCTGCTTTGGTCAGACATATGAGCCCGATCTGGTCCGCCTGGAACTCATCATCACGGCTGTAGGCAAGCGCTACAGATTGACCGGCAGCCGCAGACCCGAGGGTTAACGCATTGGCTGCCGCTACAGATCCTCCAACCCCGAGTAATATACCGGCCGCAATTCCGGCAAGCGTTGCGACTCCTATCTTTTCTGATCTTTCTATTTTCTGGGAAATATGACGGCACACAACATGAGCTATTTCATGTGAAAGTATCCCGGCCAGCTCTTCTTCATTCTCCATAGCTTCCAACAAACCGCTGTTTACAAAAACATGTCCCGCAGGGGTTGCAAAAGCATTATAAGAATCTTCTTTTATTACATAAAAATGATAAATAAAAGGCTGGGGCGGAAGGACCGATACGATTTCTTGGCCTATTTTATTAATATAGTTAACAATTAAAGGGTCCTTAATAATATCATAATGTCGTAAAATGACCTTCATCACTTCACGTGACATTTCTTTTTCCTCTTGTATGGTAATACTCAAAGCCCCTTTAGGAGCAAAAATGCCAACAATAATAATCAAAGCCGAACAGAGCAAAAGTGATTTCCTGACAAATTTCATTCACACCTTATAAATGAGAGTGGTTTGTATTTGGTGTTCAGTGTTTGGCGATTTCATAACTTGTGCCCATCCATAAATACATTTGAGCACTAAGTAGTTTCCAATTTATAAATGAGGAATTTTTTCGATGAGCAAGGCCGCACAAGGGTTTTCGCCCGAGGCGTACTTTCTGTACGTCGAGGCGGAAACCCGCGGAGAACGCCGCTCATCGGAAAAATAGCCATTTATGAATGGAAACTAGCTGGTTCATCAGTATATGTCCTAAATATATTGCTTTTAATTCAATCGTCAATAGTCAATACATATATATTCATACTTTTCAAACTTGATATTTTATGTTAAAGCTACCAAAGATGGCACATATTATATGTATAGCTAACCAGAAAGGTGGCGTGGGCAAAACGACTACAGCGGTAAATCTATCCGCAGCGCTGGCGGTTTCGGAAAAAAGAACTCTCCTTGTGGATTGCGATCCCCAGGGCAATGCCACCACCGGTCTTGGCATCGACAAAAACAGTATTTATCATACTTTATACCATGGTATGATTGGTCAGGTTGCTGCCAGGAATCTGGTTTTGAACAGCGACATAGATACCTTGAAAATTATCCCCTCAAGGGTGGAGCTTATCGGTTTTGAAGTGGAAATGATGTCAAAACCGAAACGTGAAATGGTTTTAAAGAAACTTTTGGCCCAACTTGCTGATTCATTTGAATACATTATAATTGACTGCCCGCCCTCATTGAGTCTTCTTACGGTCAACGCTTTGACTGCGGCCGATTTTATGCTTATTCCTCTTCAGTGTGAATTTTATGCACTGGAGGGCCTGGGGCAACTTTTACAGACCATGAAACGTATCAAGCATAATCTGAATCCAAAACTGAAAATAGTCGGTATACTTCTTACCATGTTTGATAAAAGGACAAACCTGTCCCACCAGGTTGCTGAAGATGCTGAAAGATATTTTAAGCACATGGTATTCAAGACCATGGTTCCCAGAAATGTACGGTTGGGTGAAGCTCCAAGTTTCGGGAAGCCGATTTTGCTGTATGATGTCACTTCCCCGGGGGCACAAAGCTATTTTAATCTGGCAAAAGAGATAATGGGAAACGAATTCTGCCGTCTATCTTGATCAAAGGCATCAATACAGTCCTTTGAAACAATTATCGCTTTTAATAATAAACCACTAAATTTACTCATTAAATCAATATGAAAAAAGAGAAAAAGAGAGAAAAAGAAACCAGGCCAAGTTCAAAAAAAAGAAGAAAAATTGCCCTGGGAAGAGGCCTTGATGCCCTATTGCCTGATATCGAATATGTTGAAAGTGTATCAAAGGAATATTTTCAGTGTCATATAGAACTGATTCGCCCGAATCGTTACCAACCCCGCATGCAGTTTTCCGAGGGTGAACTGGAAGGAATGGCCCGCTCTATTAAAGAACATGGAATTATTCAGCCCCTTTTGGTTAGAAAAGATGAAAACGGTTATGAACTTGTCACAGGTGAAAGACGCCTCCGTGGCGCAAAAAAGGCCGGACTTGACCAGGTGCCGGTTATTGTCAAGACTATCACTGACACAGATCTTCTGGAAATGTCCATTGTTGAAAATGTACAAAGAGAAGATTTGAATCCCGTGGAAGAGGCTGAGGCTTACTATCAGCTTATTACCAAATTCGACCTTACCCAGGATCAGGCCGCGGCACGTGTCGGGAAAAGCAGGTCGGCTGTAGCCAATTTTTTAAGGCTTCGACAGTTGTCCGAACAAATCAAGGCCAGCATAAAGGATGGCGCTTTGAGTATGGGGCATGCACGGGCGTTGCTGGGTGCCTCGAATTCAGCCCAGCAAAATGCGGCATGGAAGGCAGTTGTTTCTAAAGGACTCTCGGTCAGGGAAACTGAAAATCTGATTAAGAGTTTAAAAGCGGAAAAGAAAAAACCGAAAAAGTCTTCAACCAATTCGGAACAACGATACTTTTTAAGCTTGGCGGATGAACTTTCCCGTCGCTTCGGAACCAAAGTTCAGATCAAAAGGCGGGGGCAAAAAGGGAAGGTCGAAATCGCATTTTACAACAATGACGATCTTGACCGGCTTTTGAACCTCTTGAAGCTGACATAACAAGTTAAGTTCATGTCTATTCATATCATAATCGATGGCTACAATCTTATTCGCCGTTCCAGCTCGCTAAGCACCTTTGATCAACAGGATATTCAACTCGGAAGGGAAGCCCTCCTCGACACTCTTGCAACATACAAAAGAATAAAACGCCACAAAATTACGGTGGTTTTTGATGGTACCAATGCATCTCCCTTTGCACTGCAAAAAGACCAGATAAAAGGGATCAAGGTTAAATTTTCCCGCAATGGAGAGACTGCCGATACCGTGATTAAAAGGATGGCGGCAAGAGAAAGAGAAAAGGCCTTGGTCGTTAGCTCCGACCTGGATATTGTCAATTTTGCCGCTTCCATGGGAGCGGCCACCATAAGCTCTTCTGCGTTTGAAGAAAAAATTACAATGGCTGTTTATATGGATACAAAGGGACTTGAAAGCCAAGACCAGGGCGGATGGACCCCCACAACAAAAAAGAAAGGCCCAAGCAGACGGCTTTCAAAAAGAAAACGACGTAACAGGATCAAAATTAAAAAGCTTTAGACAGGATGTCGTTTTCATTGACGAAGTTATCATTATCTGGTATTCACGCAACGATCCTCAATATTTTTTAACTAAAGTTCAGATATTTTAAAGCATGAATAAAACAAACAAAAAAACAGGCCCACAGCGTATCTGCATAATAGACGGACAGGGCGGTGGTATCGGAAGCACGGTAATTAAAAAACTCAAAGATTTGTTTGGGGAAACCGTCGAAATAATCGCACTGGGTACCAATGCAATTGCCACGGCTCAGATGCTGAAGGCAAGAGCCAATCGTGGTGCTTCTGGAGAAAATGCAATTGTTCAGATCGCTGGAAAGGTTGATATTATTATTGGTACGGTGGCGATTATAATGGCTCATTCCATGATGGGAGAGGTTACTCCGAAAATAGCAGAGGCCGTGGCAAGCAGTCCGGCAAAAAAACTGCTAATACCACTTTCCCAAGAAAATGTTGAAATTGTAGGGGTAGCTCCAATTCCCCTTCCACATCTTATTGAGGCCCTTATTCAGGAAAATTTAAAAGACTTTTTTGAGCCACCCTAATCCGGATAAAACGGAAAAGTGATTAAAGTTTGACGGTCTCGTAAAAAATCAAATTTTGATAGCAAAGGAAGAGATACTATGTGTGAAGCAAATGCATACCTGATTCAAGGAAATGAAAAAAAACTAATTATGGAGGCTGTTGATACGGTTGAACCCGAAGGTGACGGCATTAGACTTGTGAGTATATTTGGAGATCAGAAATTCATTGAAGCTCATATCCATTCACTGGCTCTTGTGGACCACAATATATTTCTTAAAGAATAGAACTATCGTCCATCCATAAATGGTTATTTTGCCCAATCTCTGCGTTATGCTCAAAAAATAATCTTCGGAATATCAACTATATGGCTGCCTGCCCCGTAGGTCCGGCAGATCGTACTGGGGCAGTTATTTTTTTCGCATGCCTTGATCTTGATAAACTCGTAAAAAGTCCGATTTAGATGGTTTCGTAAAAAGTTCAACAGCTAAGGAATTTTGTACAAATACCATGGTATAGATGAAAATACTTTTAGCTAAGACCGCCGGTTTCTGCATGGGAGTACGCAGAGCTGTTGAAATGGTCTTGGATGCACCGAGCAAACACGAAAATCCCATCTGCACTTGTGGACCTCTTATACACAATCCCCAGGTCCTGAACCTTTTGGAAGAAAAAGGGATATCTGTCTTAAATAATATTCCGGACCACGGATCCGGTACAGTCCTGATCAGAGCCCACGGCGTTCCTCCTGAAACCAAGGAAAATCTTAAAAAGGCAGGTTTTAAGATTATTGATTCCACATGCCCGCGTGTTATCAAAGTCCAGACCATCATCCGGAAACATACAAAACAAGATTATGCATCCATCATTATCGGCGACAAGGATCACCCGGAGGTCATCGGCCTGCTCGGTTACGCAGGGGAAAAAGGGTATGCTGTCGACAATCTAAACGACCTTGATTCCCTACCACCCTTTGACCGGGCTATCATTGTTGCACAAACCACACAGAACACGGTTTTCTTTGAAAAAGTAAAAAACTGGGCTATCCAAAAATTTCCCCATTATAAGATCTTTGATACTATCTGTGATTCAACAGCCAGACGTCAGGCTGAGGTCCATCAACTGGCCAATTCAGTAGATGCCGTCATTGTAGTGGGAGGCCATAACAGCGGGAATACCCAGCGGCTTGCCGAAATCGCAAAACAAACCGGCAAACCTACATATCACGTTGAAACAGAATCCGAGCTCGATTTAGACGCACTTTCTTCACTCCAACACATAGGAATAACAGCCGGCGCGTCCACCCCTAACTGGCTAATAAAAAGGATTTATAGAACTCTGGAAGCCATTCCTTTTAAAAAGGAAAAAAGCTGGCGCAGCATCATTTTTGCAATCCAGCGCACACTCCTTCTCACAAACATCTACGTGGCTATCGGAGCCGGATGCCTGTGCTATGCATGCACAAAACTCCAGGAGATTACCAACTATTTGCCCAATGTCCTCATGGCCATGCTTTATGTCCAGTCCATGCATATTCTAAACAACCTGACAGGTACAAAGGCAGACCAATACAATGATCCTGACAGGTACTCTTTTTATAACAAAAAAAAAGTCCTGCTTGTGCTTCTTGCTCTCTTCGCAGGCGGTGCCGGATTGATGACTGCCTATTTAATGGGACCCGTTTCTTTTTTGATTCTTGTTGTTATGAGCATAATGGGCCTGTCTTACAATTTGAGACTTCTGCCAGAACGTTATTTTCACGGCAAATACCGGAGAATAAGGGACATCCCGGGATCAAAGACCATTCTGATTGCAATGGCATGGGGAATCGTTACCGCGGTATTGCCTCCCTTGTCTGTATCAAAGAATATTGGTCTGAGCACAGTATTGGCATTTTTATGGTCCGTAAGCCTTGTCTTTGTGAGAACCGCATTTTTTGATATTCTTGACATGCAGGGAGACCGTATTGTGGGGAAAGAAACAATCCCCATATTAATGGGGGAAAAGCGGGCCCTGCGCCTTTTAAAAACCATCCTTATAATAAATATCGGTATTTTGCTTCTATCCAGCACATTTCATTTTATTTCAATTCCTGGATTTGCACTTACAATCTGTCCTATTTTTATTTTTATTGTCCTTTCAGCCCATGAACGGGGCTATATGCTTCCCGGCACAAGGCTGGAGTTTCTGGTTGAAACTAACTTTGTTGCGGCAGGTATTGTTACGCTTATCTGGTCTCTGTTGTAACCCGATTTTTCATGAAGGATTTTTCCGACTATATTTTCTTTGGCTTGGAGATAATGAAATGACGATCAAAAAAAAGTTGCTTATCGTAGGAGGCGTTGCCGGTGGTGCGTCATGCGCCGCCAGAGCTCGAAGGCTTTGCGAAGATACTGAGATTATCATATTTGAACGCGGACCTTATGTATCTTTTGCCAATTGCGGTCTCCCCTATCACGTTGGAAAAGTTATCCCAAGAGAACAATCACTTATTATTGCCTCACCCGAGCTGTTCAAAAAACGTTTCAATATCGATGTCAGAACAGAAAATAATGTTCGGTATATTAACCGTAAAAATAAAGAGATAGAAGTCGAAAACCTAAAATCCGGCAAGGTGTATAAAGAAAGCTACGACACCCTCGTCCTTTCACCCGGAGCGTCACCTTTAAAACCGAGACTTGACGGCATAGATCTTCCGGGGATCTTTACATTGAGAACCATTCCGGATATGCGCGCAATTATAGATTGGATAAAAACAAAAAAGGTGAAAAAAGCGGCGGTTGTCGGCGGTGGGTTTATCGGGTTGGAGATGACCGAAAACCTAAAGATACAGGATATTGATGTCACCATAATTGAAATGCTGCCACAGGTTATGCCTGCCCTGGATCCTGAAATTACTACATTTATCCAAGGCCACCTGAAAATCGAAGATATATCGCTTTATTTAGGCAGCCCTGTAGTCGGATTCAGATATACAAATACCAGTACTATTGAAGTGATTCTCGAGTCCGGCCAAATCGTTGTAGCGGATATAGTAATTCTTGCCATGGGTGTCCGTCCGGAAGTTGAACTTGCAAAAGCGTCAGGCATTGCTATCGGTGATCTGGGCGGGATCCTTGTTGATGATCAGATGCAAACCAGTGATAAAAGTATCTTCGCTGTGGGCGATGCCGTTGAAGTAAAAAACTTTGTTACCGGTACTCAAGGCCTTATTCCACTTGCAGGTCCTGCCAGCCGCCAGGGCAGAATAGTTGCGGACATCATCATGGGGAGTAATACCTTGAAACCTCCCAGTTTTCGCGGAGCGCAGACTACATCTGTCTGCGGTGTACTCGGCCTGACAATAGCCTCTACCGGCATAACCGAAAAAACTTTAAAACAACTATTGGATCATGGCAACGGCGAACCATACGAAAAGATATATTTTCACCCTGGTCACCATGCCAGCTATTATCCCGGCGCAAAGCTTATAACCATTAAATTGATCTTTTCAACAAAAACCGGACGAATCCTTGGCGCCCAGGCTGTCGGCAGGGAAGGTGTAGAAAAAAGGATCGATGCTATTGCAATGACTATCCAGCATAACGGAACCGTATTCGATCTTGAGGAAGCAGAATTATGTTATGCACCTCAGTACGGTTCGCCAAACGACCCGATTAACATTGCGGGTATGATAGCATCTAATGTGTTACGCGGTTATTCCAGAGTTGCCCATTGGGAGGATCTTGCTGAATCGAATGCATATATTCTTGACGTTCGTGAACCTCATGAATTTAAAAGAGGTCACATAAAAAATGCTGTCAATATCCATCTTGGCGTTCTTAGAAAGAGGATGTCGGAACTTCCCCGCAATCGTGAAATATGGACATACTGTTATGAAGGGCAACGTTCTTATTTTGCAGCACGTATGCTTGACCTGCACGGTTTTAAGGTGCGGAATATTTCCGGAGGATACTTGACTTACACAGCGGTAAAACAATTCAAAGATATCCCGTAACGAAAATCGACTTATTAACTTATCAATCTGTCTATTTCCAAATTACAGGTTCCATACCATTAAGAAGTCTTTTGATATTATCCATATGGCGAAAATAGATTAATATCGCTGTTACAACAGCGCATCCTGTCAAGACACCGGATCCGGTTGCCTTCCAAACAGCAACGGGTAGAACGGCGGCGGCGGCAAGTGATGCAACCGCGACACGATTGAACCAGCAAACAAACATGATAAAAACCAGAATCACAACCATAAATGCCGCTGGTGAAATTACAGCAAAACACCCTGCCGCAGTTGCAACCCCTTTGCCTCCTTTTTTAAACCTCATGTAAACAGGATAAAGGTGACCTGAAAAAGCAGCCAGCGCCACAAGGGAAATGCAAATTTCACCCCACAAGCTGTTCGAAGTTGCCAGTACTACCGCAATCCATACCGGAATAGCTCCTTTAAGCATGTCCCCAATAAGTGTCATAACTCCAAGAGTCGGTCCTGCGATGCGACCAACATTGGTCGCACCGATGTTTCCGCTCCCCTCACACCGGATATCTACAGAAGTAAACAGCCGGGTCAAAACAATACCCCAGGGGATGGAGCCAAGCAGATAGGCGAAAACAGGTAGCACGAAAAATTTAATCATTTAAACAACTCCATGTTGTTATTTTGATGAAAAGATACCGGATATATGATACAAGATAGGTTCAAGGTTCATTTATCATAAAAGTATTGAGGGTATTATAGCATCATATACAATATTTTCAAGATTAATGAATTCGTAAAAGTTCGAAGGGAGAGCCTTTTTACGTGCAACCAGTAGAAATGCCGATAGAAGATTTTTTAGATCTTCATACCTTTAAACCCAAAGATATACCTGATCTTCTTGTTGATTACTTTGAAGCTTGCATTAATGAAGGTATCTGCTCGGTGAGAATTGTTCATGGAAAGGGCCGGGGAATTTTGAAAAGGCGAGTTCAAGGGCTTTTAAAAAAGAATCTAATGGTAAAATCTTTCCAAGATGCGCCCCCGGAAGCCGGGGGCTGGGGCGCTACCCTGGTGGAACTCAAGAAGCATAAATAGTGCCTGAACAAAAACTGTCTTTTCCGCCAATATCTGCGCCTGCCCCGTGAAATGCGTAGCCTATTTCTCTGGGGTCAGACTCAAATTTGATGAACTCGTAAAAAGTCCGATTTAGACGGTTTCGTAAAAATTTCAAATTCAAGGCGTGCAAATTACGGGTGCAGATTTTAGGCATTTCCCCAATTTGCCCAGGTGTTACCTGAACTACTCAATATGTAAAACTTGTAATAAAAATTATAGTGTTTATTTCACAATATTAGGTCAAGATTTTTCCTATTTAAGCTAACTAATTGAAATTTAAAGAGGTAAAAAAAATATTTGGTTCTGCATAGTATTTGCATATATTAAATTACAATAGGCCAAGTCAACACATAGAAGATAAGCAAAACCATAAGACAGGCACCAGCAACCATGATTTTTTTTGGGATCTGGACTCATAGGCCTTGCATTACATGGACGAAAAAAAATCTTTGAATAGCCAGACTTCTTTACTATGACCAGCATACTACACGATAATAGAGGCCGCCGCTCAGGAACTGACAGGCGGGAATTTACTTACACTTCGCATATACCGGAGCGCAGATCCGGCAAGGAACGAAGAAGTGGGCTCGATAGAAGGTTAAAGCCGAGAACTTCACAACAGTCATAATTATTAACCCGGTATTTCGGATGGCAAAGGCAGCGCCTGTAAAGGCACTGCCTTTTTTATTTGACAAAACCTATAAACTTACTGTATATAGTTTTTAAATTTAAGAATCTTACCATATATAGTATCATATAAGGGTAAAATCAAGCTTGCCAACAAGAGGTCAAGATTAGGGGTTCTCACATGTGTGCTTATCCTTATATTCAAAAAGAGCGCCGAAGTGGAGAAAAAAGACGTAAAGGTCGGGTGCCGGTGGGTATTACTTTTGAATTGATCGATCGCAGGCAGGCCGATAGTGCCAACTATACAAGACCTGAAAGACGAAGTGTTATGGACAGGAGAGGCCTGTTATGGGACAGAAGAAAACCTAAAATCCCCTGCTATTCCACTTTGAAATCCCCCCATTAACATAATAAAATTGTGTAGATTGCACAGTCAAAGCACCTCACCCATCCTGTAAAAGCATCTTGCCTTTTATCTTCCCATTTGTTACATTTTCAATAACTTTGACGGTCTCGTAAAAAGTCACAAATTCAACTATAGATGGCTAAGTAAAAAGGCTCATATACAAGGCGTAGTAGATGGACTTTTTACGACGCCATCAACTTTTAGCGATAATATACCTTAAATTTATATTAATTATTATGGAGGATTAATTATGAAAAAGTCCATTGGTGCAAAAACGATAATATATCCTGCTCCAGTTCTTATTGTGGGAACATATGACAAAACAGGAAAGCCAAATGTTATGACCGCTGCTTGGGGAGGAATTTGTTGTTCTAAGCCTCCATGTGTCACGGTATCACTGAGGAAAGCAACATACAGCTATGGGAATATTGTTGAAAACAAGGCTTATACTATAAATATTCCTTCTGAAAAGTACGCTAAGGAATCTGATTATTTTGGAATGGCATCAGGTAAAACAGAGGACAAATTCTCAGCGGCTGGCCTTACACCTGTGGAAAGCGATTTGGTAAAAGCACCATACATAAAGGAATTCCCTCTTATTTTAGAATGCAAGCTCCTTCATACATTTGAAATCGGATTACATACCCAATTTATTGGTGAAATTATTGATGTTAAGGTTGAAGAGAGTGTAATGGATTCAACTGGAAATCCTGATATAGAAAAGGTCAAACCGATTATATATGCCACTTCATCTAAGGCTTATCATGGCATCGGGAAAAAGATTGGTGATGCATGGAAAATTGGAAAAGATATTAAATGACTTGAAGCTGTGGGCTAAGAGACCTTTGAAAAATGTTCAATTTTGCCTGCCCAGTTAAATCTGTTTTTATCATTTAACCGGGGTTCAAGGCCAAGGAAGGCGAAAATTTTAACCACAGGAATACATTGAGTATTTTGAGGATTAAAATTTGAGCCTGACGCCGGGATTGGGCAAAAGGGGGCGTTCTGCAAAGGTCTCGCTAATATAGTGGTAAAATTACATAACCACTAAATCCAGTAGCATATGTCTTTGATCTCAAGCAGGAGCAGAAGCAATTGGCGGATTGATTAGAATAACTCGGTTCCACCGATAATGATAAGTTTTTAAGACTGAAAATAAATGGGCATGCAAGCCCGGTTGTAACCCTGAGCGTTTATGCTCACTTAATGAATCAGGTTAATCAAGAGGCAGCTTGCAAGCTGAAAAATGCAGTTTTTCAGACAACCGGTAGCAAAATGGTAGCAAACACAAAAAAAGAAGCTATGGTATGAACCATAACCCCTTAATTTTATTGGTGCCGAGGGACAGAATCGAACTGCCGACACGGGGATTTTCAGTCCCCTGCTCTACCGACTGAGCTACCTCGGCTTATTAAAATTGACCTAGCATTGCTATTAGACGCACTGTTTTTTGTCAAGATTTTTTTGACTCATATCACCAAAAACATATTGCAACAAAACTGATGCTGCAATGGTCGCTGTTTCGGCTCTCAAGATACGGGGTCCAAGGGCGGCAGTAACAAATCCCTGGTCCCTGGCACTTTCAATCTCCCTGGAGGTAAAGCCACCTTCCGGCCCCAGCATGGCAAAAATTTTATTAATTTGCCGGCTGGGTTTCGGCACTTCGACATTTAATGATCTAAATTCACTTTCCCAGAAAACAACTTTTAAGTCGTAAGACTCTCCAAGATTTAGCACCTCCCCAAAGGATACTGTTTTACCGATTTCCATAATACGGCCGCGTTTGCACTGCTTGAGAGCTTCTTTTGCAATTTTTTCCCATCTTTGCGTGCGCGCTGAGATTTGTTTTTTTGCGGGCCTGGGAACAGATCGTTCGGCAAAAAAAGGTATCCATTTTGTTACTCCGATTTCGGTAAGCTGCCGGACAAGAGCGTCCATTTTCTTTTCTTTTAAAAACGCCTGGGCAACAACAATTTGGACAGGTGACTCGGCTGTTGAAGGAAAGCTGCCTTTTATGGATACTTTTATCTTTCCTGGAGATAAAGCGACGATTTCAGCCCGATATTCAAACCCTTTACCGTCAAAAAGACCTATCTTATCGCCCGGTTTAAGGCGCAAAACGGTTTTTACATGCCTGGCATCAGAACCGGTAATAACAGCTGTTGTACCAAATATTGCCGATTGTTCGATAAAAAAATACCTCATACTCTCCTTTATAGTTCAGCCGGGTATATTGTAAATCATTTTTTTAACTAAACCAATTGCTGTTGCATGTTAAGGGAAACCAAATGGAAATTTTACAAAAAAGCAAATATCTTGACACAGTGCATGCCCTGTGGTAATTTTTTTTGATTATAGGGTGTTTGTTTATGATGTACAGCACTTTATGGCAAACGGAGGGTTGATATGATGGACAATAATGATCCTGATAAGAAAATTGAGGGGGCAGAATCCACGAAAGACCAAGAAATCATTGAACTTGAAGATGAAACAGTCGATGCATCTCAAGACAATGAAGGAATTATCGACCTTCTGGAGGCTGTTGATGAACCTGCCTTAGAAGATATAAAGGGAGACATAGTCGCAGAAGAGACTGAATCCACGGAAGACCAAGAGATCATTGAACTCGACGATGAAGGAATTATTGACCTTCTGGAGGCTGTCGATGAACCTGGCTTAGAAGATGAAAATGAAGACGTGTTCGCAGAAAAAGCAGAATCGGCAGTAGAAGAGATCATAACATTAACCGAAGCAATGAGCGATACCCCCCAAGAAATAGAGGAAATCGGTGAGCCTATCCATATAACCGTCGACACATCTCAAGGAGATGAGAGTATTATTGATTTAGAAGGTAATCTTTTAGAAGAAACTAGTGACTTTGATGATGAACTGGGCGAGGAGGTAGCCTTTGATCAGGATATAAGTGATGATTTTGTCGATTCGCTGGGGATGGAGCTCGATCCTAAAGAAGATGTTTCCGAGAATTTGCTTGATGCTGAGAAGGTGTCGGATGCACAAATGGAAGCAGCTTTGGAGCGTGTTATAAAAAAGATGTTTTACGAAAAGATCGATAGTATTCTTGTTGAGGTAACTGAAAAAACTGTCACAAGGGAATTAGAAAAATTAAAAAGTATCCTGCTCCAAGATGCAGCGGAAAACGAAAAATGATAGTTCCTTTACACAGCAATTACATGTTGCTTGATTAACAAGATCATAGTAAAAAAGCGAATGGTAAAAAATCGGGGATTATTTTATAATCCCCTTTTCAATTTTTTGCCTGTATCCGAACGCTACGTGCTATATACACAACTTAACAAGTTAAGTTGTTGAGTTGTTTGTAATATCTGAGATTAAGGAGTAATATAATATGAGTTCCGATCTTCTTAACAAAGGCTATGAGCCCCATGACGTGGAAAAACGTTGGTATGATTTTTGGGAAAAAGAATTGCTGTTTGCGGCAAACGAGGAAAAAAGCGATCAAAAATGCTATTCCATTGTAATCCCTCCACCAAATGTCACCGGCGTTCTTCACATGGGCCACGCACTGAATAATACATTGCAGGATATTCTCTGCCGATACCGGAGATTGCGTGGCGATAATGTCCTGTGGATGCCCGGTACCGATCATGCAGGAATTGCAACTCAGCATGTTGTAGAAAAAAAGCTCGCCAATGAGGGTATGGATCGCCATCAGGTGGGCAGGGAAAAGTTCATTGAGGCGGTTTGGGAATGGCGCAGTGAATATGGCAGCGCCATCATCAATCAACTGAAACGCCTTGGCGCTTCATGTGACTGGAAACGTGAACGTTTTACCATGGATGAGGGGCTTTCAAGAGCCGTGCGCAAGGTTTTTGTAAACCTGTACAACGAAGGTCTAATCTACCGGGGCAACTATATTATAAACTGGTGCCACCGGTGTCACACAGCACTTGCTGATCTTGAAGTCGAACATGAAGAACATAATGGTCATCTGTATCATGTGCGGTATCCTTTTACAGACGGAACAGGGGGTGTGGTTGTCGCAACCACCCGGCCTGAAACCATGTTAGGTGATACGGCCGTAGCAGTAAATCCGGATGATGAGCGCTACCAAGGCATCGAGTCCCTTCAGGTTATTCTTCCCCTTATGAACAGAACCATTCCAATCATTAAAGACAAATATGTGGACATGTCCTTTGGAACCGGAGCATTAAAGATTACACCCGCCCATGACCCTAACGACTTTGAGATCGGAAACCACCACAACCTGGAATGTATCAAAGTTATCGGTGATGACGGCCGAATGACATCAGAAGCAGGCAAATTCAAAGGTCTTGATCGATTCAAATGCAGGGAAGCAGTGGTTAACGCGCTTAAACAAGAGGGACTTCTTGAAAAGATTGAGCCATACCAGCACAGCATCGGTCACTGTTACCGGTGTAAGACTATAATTGAACCTAATTTGTCAAAACAGTGGTTTATCCGGACAAAGCCCCTTGCAAAAAAAGCGATTGATGCCGTTAAGAACGGTGATACAAAGATCATTCCTGAAATATGGACCAAGACTTATTTTGAGTGGATGAACAACATTAAGGACTGGTGTATTTCTCGGCAGATCTGGTGGGGTCACCAGATTCCGGCATGGACCTGCAATAAGTGCAAAGAAATAATTGTTGCCCTGGATACGCCGGCAACGTGTCCGGCCTGTGGCGGAACAGATCTTGTACAGGACACGGACGTTCTGGATACCTGGTTCAGCTCCGCCCTGTGGCCTTTTTCAACCATGGGATGGCCGGATGAGACACCGCTTTTAAAATTGTTTTATCCCACATCTGTTCTTGTTACCGGTTTTGATATTCTCTTTTTCTGGGTCGCCAGAATGATGATGATGGGTATTCATTTCATGAAGGATGTGCCCTTTAAAGATGTTTATGTGCATGCCCTGGTGCGTGATGAAGAGGGCAAAAAGATGAGCAAGTCGACTGGAAATGTAATCGATCCCTTAAGCATTATTGACCGCTATGGAACCGATGCATTCCGCTTTACCCTGGCTGCTTTTGCAGCCCAGGGCAGAGACGTAAAGATGTCTGAAAAGCGAGTTGAAGGCTACCGTAATTTTATCAACAAAATCTGGAATGCCGCCCGTTTTGCCCTGATACACATAAATAAACCATATAAAAACATAACAACCGAATCTCTTTCCCTAGTGGACCGATGGATTCTGTCCAGACTCTATCGGGTGAGCGGCAAAGTTTCCGAAGCGCTTGAAAGTTACCGGTTTAATGATGCTGCCGGGGCGCTTTACAATTTTGTATGGCATGAATTCTGCGACTGGTATCTTGAAGCCATTAAACCAACTTTGTACGGAAAAGAGGGCCAGAACCGGCAACAAGCAACCATAAGCGTGCTGTGGCGTGTTCTGCATGACACACTTGTTTTGCTGCATCCTTTTGTACCTTTTATTACAGAGGAAATCTGGCATAAACTTCCGGGCACACAGGGCTCCATCATGAAAGCAGAATTTCCTTTATATACCGACAATGATGACAACATACAACGGGATAAGGAAGCAGAATTAAATATGAGCCTTATCTTCGGAATAATCACAGGCATTAGAAATATAAGGGGTGAGATGAATATTTCGCCGTCATTATCCCTGGCCGTTTCGGCCCAGTCCCAGGACCAATTAACAAAGAAAACCATACAACAGTACCAGAACATGATCATTAACCTTGCCAGACTTAAATCTTTATCTGTGGGAAATGAGGTTGAAAGACCAAAGTCTGCGGCAACAGCTGTTGTAAATGATGCTACGATTTTTGTTTCATTAGAAGGAATTGTTGATTTTGCAAAGGAGATTGAACGGCTTGAAAAGGAAATCAATAAACTGTCAAGTGAATCGGCCATGGTTTCAAAGAAACTGAACAATGAAGAATTTCTCAGCAAAGCCCCCCCACCGGTGGTAGAAAAAGTAAAAGCAAAACACGATCTTCTTGTTGAAAAACAGCAAAAATTGCTATCCAATCTGGATAAAATTAAGGAGCTTGAAGTTTAACCCGGATAAACCGGAAAAAACAATATTTGCCACAAAGACACTAAGACACAAAGGATATATTTAATATTCTTTCTTCGTGCCTTGGTGTCTTTGTGGCAAGAAGAAAAAAGTTTTGTCACAAAAAACCAGTAATGTCCGGTTAGGTTTTTGCATGTATTGATTTAATAAGACGGTGAAATAAATAAAAAAAGTGCTTGACAATTAAAGTGAAAAATTTTTGCAGGCCTGTATTATTAACAA
>JAFDBA010000142.1 GCA_019313505.1 Deltaproteobacteria bacterium | reverse complement strand
TCTCACCGGAGGTCTGTGGCTTATGTATATTCTGGGGTACAACATGAGTGTCGCCGTGGGCGTGGGCTTCATTGCCCTGGCCGGGGTAGCGGCTGAAACCGGGGTGATAATGCTCGTCTACCTGGATCTGTCTTATGAGAAGTTTAAAGCACGGTACGCAGATACATTCAATCGAACACACCTGCGTGAATCCATTGTTGCGGGCACTGCGTTGCGGGTACGTCCCATTATGATGACCGTTATTACCACAACCGCAGGACTTATGCCTATTTTATGGGGTCACGGTACCGGCTCCCAGGTCATGAAGCGTATCGCGGCTCCGATGGTGGGGGGATTGGTAAGCGCTACCTTCCTCACCTTAATCGTGATTCCGGTGATTTACGGAATTTGGAGAGGATGGCATCTACCCAAAGAGCATGATGAAAAGGAGGTATAACAATGAAAAAAATAATAGTATTTTTTGCAATGTTTTTAATTATATGTTCGGTTATGCCAAACATGACAATCGCAGACACAACCCATGAAGGGCACGGACAGACACAAATGCCTGCAATGACCACAAAGGGACACACCGGCCATACAGGTACATTTGAACACACAATGATCGAAAAAAATATCCGGGCAGAGTTCCAGATCATGAGCCTGGCAAGCATGAACATGAAAGACCCAAACGGCGCCACCCATCACGTTATGGTAAAACTGTTTCATGATTCCGCTAACCATCCGATTAAAGACGCTGTTGGAAAGGTTAAAGTAATCGAACCCAACGGAAATGAACAAATAAATAGCCTGAAGAATTACAATGGAATCTATGCTGCCAATTTTAAATTTATCGAAAAAGGCAAATACGGAGTGATCTGTCTGATTAACATTGATGGTAAGAAGCATCTTTTCAAGTTCTGGTACCATCATGGATAGCTTTCTGGACGCAAGAACAAGCGGTTTTTAAAGGATGCACTTGTCTATAACTTAAAATCAGTTCGGATTATCCGGTGATGCTAACCTTTTACCTGGTAACTTCTCAATAAATTATGGATTCGGGTCAATATGATTATTTCATACACTAGAACTTATTGAGAAGTTACTTTACCTGGAGCTATGGTGCTGATAATGCCGAGGAAAGTGATTCCAATCATTGCTGATAGTACAGATGCCGACAGAATCGCCATCTTGGCATAGTTGAGCATGTAAACAGATGAGAATGAAAGATCGGCAATAAACAGGGACATGGTAAAACCGATTCCTCCGAGCATCGCACTTCCAAGAATGTGTGACCATCTGACATCTTTGGGCAAGGATGCGGCTCCGGTTTTTACCGCTATATAAGAAAAAAGCATCACTCCCAATGGCTTACCAAATACCAGTCCGAAAAAAATGCCCAAGCTTACGGTGTGTACTGCCACTTCTGAAAAATTAACGCCATGAAAATTCAGGCCCGTGTTGCTTAGGGCAAAAAAAGGTAAAATGGTAAACGCTACCCATGGATGCAAAACGTGCATCAGTCGCTGCAACGGTGTTTCCACGTCATGGCAGGCCAATTCCAGGGCATGTACGGCATGCATATGTTCTTGATCAAGAAGAATTGAGTAGCCGCAGCTTTGCTCCTCGCACTTGAATTTTGCCATTATTTGATCTACATTCTGCAAAAAACGATCGGTATCATACCTGCCACGGGCCGGAATGAACAGGGAAACAATAATCCCTGCCACTGTCGGATGAATTCCTGAGCCCAATACAAAAAACCATATGGCAAGTCCCAAAGCGGCATAGACCAGTGTCCATTTGATCCAAAGAAGATTCGCTATGGCAAGGCAAAGGGTAAGCATAAGGCAGACAAAGACATAAAACCAAACAATTTCCTTGGTATAGAATATGGCGATAACCAATACCGCACCAAGGTCATCTGCAATGGCAAAAGCAGCAAGAAATATTCGCAGGTTTACAGGTAGTTTACGACCGAATATGGCCACAGCGCCTAAAGCAAAGGCAATGTCTGTGGCCATGGGGATACCCCATCCGTCTATGTTTGAGGAATCCAGGTTAAAGGCAATATAGATAAGGCCGGGAACCAACATCCCCCCCAGTGCGGCGATTATCGGTAGCAGGGCCTTTTTAGGTGATGCCAGTTCTCCCACCAGAAGCTCGCGCTTGATTTCCAGGCCCACGGTAAAAAAAAATAAGGCCATTAGACCGTCGTTTATCCAATGGACAAGAGTTTTACTGATGTGGAGATCACCGAAAACAAGGGAAACTTTCGTGTGCCAAAAACTGTGGTAGATTTCAGAGATATTGGAATTGGCCCAAACCAGTGCGATAATTGTAGCAGCAAGAAGTAATACGCTGCTTGCGACCTCTTTTCTGAAAAACCTTTGGGTTGGTCTGAGAATTTGATCGGCAAACAGTTGCCTTGTGAATGCCATATACTTGGTAGAGTCCAACGGCATAATTTCTTATTCCCCAAATTCCGAATAGACCTTATTTTCGTCCACTCAGCGGCCTGTTGGAGACAGGTTTTTATCCATCCGATTCTAACGTGTTATTGTAGCATGGTTTTTTATAATAAAAGTAGATCCGTGGCATGGTTATTGGATCTTGTGCTTCACGTTGTCACAGATCAGATCAACGGCCTTTTCAACCGAGGTTTTTCCCATATCGATAATCAGATCATAAAGGTGTGCTGCGTTCCAGTCTTCATTGAAGTAATGCTCGATGTAAACCCTTAAATCGCTCTCATCTCTTTCGATTAATGCCTTTGCAGCTTTATGCTCCAGGTTTCTGTTTTGCATAACCTCCTTGATTTTTTTTTCCTCATCCTTGATCAGACGAACATGGAGAGTATTGGGTTTGCCTCGTAAAATACACTGGCTGCCCCATCCAAGAATGATAGCATTGCCCGCTTCATATACATTCTGAACCAGTTTTTTTGTTGTTTCATAATAATTTTTGTCATCCAGACAACCGTGCTCACGGTCAACGACCTTTTGCACGAGAGAACAGGTGTAACGATCGACAAAACGAAGGATTCGAGACTGGGAGGTCTTGCGAAACATTTCTGCTTCGCTTTCAGACACGTGGAGCTCTTTGGCAATCTCGGCAATTAAATGATCGCCGATATACTCGTATCCGAGTCTTTGGCCTGCCTGGGACGCCACCTTTTCACTCTTGGTTCCAAATTCCTTGCTGATGGTAATTACTGCCATTAAATCCTCCTTCTCTAATTTTACTTGAAGCGAAACGTTATTTTTTAAAATGCTATAGGTCTTCCATGATCAGTTCATGGCTGATATTCATACACTCTATAACACTTTGTGCCCCCGGGCACAACTTCAAATAAGTATTCAGTGCTTCTGTTGCATCCTTCCTATTTTCCCTTGGCACTTTAAGCCAGTAACCTACGTTGATACGCGTAATCTTTAAAACGCAGGCGACGTCTTCAATATTGGCGGAAAAGACAGTTTTCGTTCAGGCACTATATATGTTTCTCAAGAATAGATCTTATATTCCCGGGTTTTAATTTAACAGGAATTCTCCCCCCCAAAACCTTTTCTTCGTAAGTGGGCTTCTTTATCTGATAAAAGATACCGATCGGAATCCGCTCACCATCTCCGTAAACCCATTCTCTGGCTTTAGCAAAAGCTGCTTCTCTATCTGAAGAATCATGCTCCTTGTCTGTTAGTTCGTAGACCTTTTGGTTGTATAAATCATAAGTATTATAAAAGGTGAAGCAGGGTTGGAGGACATCGATAAAGGCAAAACCTTGGTGTTTGATAGCAGCTTTAATCAAGGGCTGAAGATGTTTTGGTTTACCCGAAAAGCCCCTGGCCACAAAGGTGGCTCCGGCAGATAGCATCAGCTCGATGGGGTTCAACGGATCTTCAGGACTTCCCTTGGGGGTTGATCGCCCTATAAAGCCGGCTGGACTGGTAGGGGTAAACTGACCGGTTGTTAGACCATATACCCTATTGTTGTGGACGATAAAAGTCACATTAATATTTCTCTTGGCACTAAAAATAAGATGTTCGATACCCTCACCATAAGCATCTCCATCACCAGCATGGCCGATTACCACCAGCTCCGGATTGGCTAACTTGATTCCTGTAATTGGGGGAGGAACTCGCCCATGAAGGGAGTAAAAGCTATTCACTTTAATATAGTCTACTATCTTGGCATGACACCCTATCCCGGATGCCAGAACCAGCTTGTTAAGATCAAGACCTTCTTCTTTAAGATCGGCTAAGACTTTTTTGATAGAATTTAAAATGCCAAAATTACCACAACCCGGGCACCATGTGTTTTGGGCATAGGTTCCTAATTCTTTTGCTGTTGTCACGAGAGCACCTCCTTTACCTTTTCTAACAGAAAATCTACTGTAAAAGGACGACCGTCGAAACGCAAAATCATATCGTCAATACAGATACCATGAGCTGAAAGGAGTTTTGCCAGTTGGCCTGTAGCATTAACCTCAACATCGATGATCTTATCCGCATCGGATAAAACTTTTTTCAAAAGTTCTATCGGTAGCGGCTCAAGTACCAGAGGTTGAACAACTTTAAGTCCTAATTCTTCAGCCACTTCCATACAGGCCCCTTTGGTGGAGCCCCAGCAAAGTAAAACTGTCTTTGATTCGAGATTACCATAAACCTTTACCTGTTCATGCTTAGAAAGTTCATTTTCTATCGTCTTTTTTTTGCGCAAACGTTTTTGCTGCATCCTGACGATTTGCTCTGATTCTTCAGTGGTTATACCATATTCATCATGCTCATAAGATGTTACTTTAACAATTGCCGTAGAATTTCCGGGAAAGGCCAGCGGGGAAATGCCGTTTTGAGTATCCAGATATCGTTTATATTCCCCTTGACCATCCCAAAGAAGTGGATCTTCAGGTTTTACCTTTTTAAGATCAGCTTCAAAGCTGAATATGCTCTCGCTTAAGTGTTTGTCAGAAAGAACAAAGCAAGGAATTTGAAACTTCCAGGCAAGGTTCATAGCCAGGCCGGTTAGATAAAAGGCCTCCTCAACATTTCCGGGAGCCAGCACCACTTTTACAAACTCCCCATGGCCGGAATGGATGACAAAAGAAAGGTCACCCTGCATTGTGTAAGTGGGCACTCCAGTACTCGGTCCGGGTCTTTGGACCATTACAAATACAATCGGGAACTCACCCTGACCGGATAAACTCAAAGCCTCGGTCATCAGTGCAAATCCACCGCCCGAAGTGCCAACCATGGTCCTGGCTCCGGCATAAGCGGCTCCCAGAGCCATAAGGGCTACACCAATCTCGCTTTCGGGGTGTATGGTTACCACACCCAGGTCATCTTCATGTTCTGCCAGGTAGTGAAGAATAGCCGATGCAGGGGTCATAGGGTAAGCTATATACATATTGAGCCCTGCCTGCACCGCTCCCAGTGCGATGGCCTCATTTCCTGATACCAATGGAAGCATTTTTTGATTCAGCTTGGGAACGGATAACCAGGCTTTTTCTACCCTATCATAAGCCGACTGAGCAATCTTAATATTTAAATCAACTTCCTTTTCTATGGTATCCATCATGACACTTTCCAACACCGGCCACTCAATATTCAAAACTTTGGCCAGTGCCCCGATGGCGGCCGTGTTTCTCATAATGGGTACCCCTTCCAACTCCTTGACGATGCCCATAAAGTCAACCCCGACTCCTCGGGCCTCAACTTTTTCAGAATCATAGAGAATCATCCCACCTGAGTTGAGGCGATGTTTGTGTTTTTCTACCGCATCCTGGTTTAAGGCCACTATAAGGTCAACCTTTTCCTTGTGAGCTTCAATTTTCTTTTTTGAGGCCCTTATAATGGAAAAATTGTGCCCGCCACGAATAAGCGAGGGATAATCATCGTAGAAAAAAATACGATAGCCTATTCTATTTAAAAGTCTGGCAAGTGTGTGCCCGGCTTGCCGGATACCATCACCCGCTTTTCCACCAATGAGAATCGACATTTCTTTCATGACAAATCTCCTGAGATTTATTTTGCCCTGAAAAACCTGGTCCTTTGGGCCAGGTCAGAGTTCTCCGGCTCTGCCTGAAGAATTGCTGCAAGAGTTTGAAGTGAACTAAAGTTTAAAGTGAGCTAAAGTTAAGGAATTCT
>JAFDBA010000141.1 GCA_019313505.1 Deltaproteobacteria bacterium | reverse complement strand
CAGGGATAAATGGGAACAATATTGGAAAGACAAACTTGGGATAAAAGGTTACTTCGACATTGAGATTATGTCCGTTAAACTGTCACCATGTAAACACTTTTGAACGTTACCAATCAGTTTAGAAAGAACGGCGGTGCCTATGGTAAAGATATTTTTGACCTGCGTGGGTTATTGCCACAGGTTATCTGCCCTGTGTTGGTACTTTATCCAGACAGAGGTTTTTTCTTTGACGTGGAGCAGGGTGTGGCTTTCTATCGGCACCTTCCCTCTGGGGAGCTGGCCGTGCTCCCGAAATGCGGACACAGTACCTATGAACACCAACCAGAAGAATATATCCGTCATGTGGTCAATTTCTTTAAAAGGCATCAAGATTGACGGTATCGTAAAAAGTCTGATTTGCTCACTAAGTGACCATTTTGAGGCATTTCGATCGGGGCCACTGGCATAATGCCCGCGTTATTTAACATGACGTTAACCTGATCAAATTCATCAACCGCTCGTTCATTAAGGCTTCGACATCTTCACACTTGGTGACATTCGTAGCTTGTACCAGCGCGGTGCCGTCGTTTTATCGAATATCCTCTGCCGGTGTTTCCAGGCGATCAACCCTTCTGACGCCCAAAACCACTTTGCCGCCTTTTCCTGCGAGTAGTCGGGCAGCTTCTTCACCGATACCACTGGATGCCCCGGTAATGACGATTACCTTCTCGTTCAAGTTTGTGATAGATTTTTGCATAGTATTTTTACTCACCTATTGTTTCCTGAAAACGACGCTCAATTCTCCGGTTTACCCTTTCCAGGACCTCCCAAACATCCCTGGCTTCGGATGCAAGATGCCATTCTTCGGGTTTCGTGGTATAATTTTCGCCCTTGCCAACAAATTGATAGAAATGCACTTCGCAACCGCGATACTCCTGGTTGTCTCCATTCCACCGGGTGAAATTTCCGGGAAAGATACCGGCGATCTTCCAGCCGTCCTTAATGCACCAGTTCTGGGTAATGTCATGCCATGTTTCACAAAAGGTGGTAAAATATTCTGCCCCGGATTTTAGCGCGATTTTCCTCGTCACCCGGCGCAATTCATCGGTAATCCCTCGTATCCGGAAATCCGGATGGGTGCAGGCAAAGGAAAACTCCACCTGAAGGTTTTTTTCAAATTTGGTGAGCACCGTTGCAGAGACCACCCTTTTGGATTTCAGTTCCACGACCACCGGCATACAATAGACCCTGGTCTTCGAATCTTCTTCCCAGGTTTCCTCTAACGTTATCAATCCTTCATACTGGTCAGGATCGAGCATGAACTGGTGCGGAGAACCATAGATTTCCGGGTAAGCGGAACGCCACAATTCTGCTGCAGATACTATCAGTTCTCGCCGCAAAGTTTTTACTTGAAACCTGCCATCCAGGAAAGGCTCGGATTCGATCCTTGTCCAGGTAATATGTTTTTTTCGAATCGGCCTTGTTTCACAGGTGGTTGCCATTTGTCGATAGGGTTTATAGCCTTCCATGTTAATTTTCATGTGTCTTCCTCCTGTTTTTATTCTCTCTCCTTCATAACTGTACAATCCAAAGTTCTTCTAACTTGTTGAAAATATTGAACCATAAATTGGGATCGTCATTCCCGCAAAAGCGGAAATCCAGAACATTATCAGCGCCATATGAATTATGTAAGCCGGATCAAGTCCGGCATGACGTAAGAACGTTATGCTCTCAAGTTAGTAAAAGGTAATCAAATTTTAGTTCTGAAATAGCTCAAGCTATTTAAGAATCGATCTAACGGGAAAATTCATGGCTCCATATAGCATTTTATGATTTCCTCGTCATTTACATCAAACAATTATATGCTTAACGAATGGTAAATATTCATATAACATATTTACTTCATTGCTTTGTTTAAATAAATTGAAGTTTTGGAATGCTATCAATAGCTCCGAGGTCCATAGCTTTCTTTAGATAGGCGATAAACCCTCTCTGGTAATCCATACCGAACTCGAATTTTAAGGTGGAAAAATAATCCTCTAAGAATTGTTTCGAGAAACTATCCCATATAGCTGTGTCTGATGCTATGGAACCAAGATTTTTTAGGCTCATTTCCATAGACTTCCGAAAAGCATGATAAACAAACTGTACTTTCTCTGGTTCTTTTTCAGCATATTCTTTTCGAACGCACCAGACCGCATAAACCATTTTTTCGCCGGTAAACTCTTTCCATTCTTGTCCGAGGTCATAGAGGAAAAACCGGCATGGTTCAGCGAATATCCGTAGTGCGTCATCGCCGATCAACAGAGCCGCGTCAGCTTCCCTGAACATCTGAGGCAAATCCGGCGGGCACTCAAAATAACTGGGGCTTATACCATACTTTTCCTGCAAAATAATCATCGCAAGGACCTGCGAAGTGGCCGAGGTGTTGGTCAACGCTATTATCTTTTTGTCAAGTTTCTGTACAGGGACCTTGCTGACCAGTAGAATGCTCATAACTTTGCCGTCGGAACTGATTGTAAGATCAGGAAACAGAACCAGTTTCTCAGCGTGCCGGGCGTATTCGATTGACGGAACCGGGCTGATGTCAAGTTTTCCGCTCAAAAGTTTGTGGGAAAGTTCTTTGGGGCTATCCTTAAACAGGTCGATATTCAACACAACATCGTCTTTGACCAACATATGGTATAATGGTAAACTGTTTAGAAATTGAATATGTCCGACACGGGGTTTCATGGCGCTCCTACTCTTATTTCTTCCACTGCTTTTTTGGGCCATAACGAATCAGCAAACAGTCCTACCCAACCCGATATTGCACATTTCCAACATGCGGATTCATGAGTCTTCGTATATTGATAACGGTGCTTTCATGCCGCACGTGACAAAGGTGAGCAGCAACCCGGCCACTACAGCAGCATCGTCAACAAGAGTGATTTTATCAGGCACGGGCACATCACCGGCAAACATCCGCATGGCCTGAACCAGGGCACCAATGGAAAAAAAGAGCCGCCAGACGAGAAGCTCTTCCGGTAGCTCGGGAAGCGCATCTTTCATGGTGTTGAGTAACAGTGAAAAAAGGGGCTCAAACTTCTGCTGGAAAATGGCCCTTGCCGCGCCTTCCGGTTCTGAAAAAAGCCGTCCTGCCAGTGTAAAAAAACTTCTGTTTTTCAGTAATGATCGGATAGACGTAAAGGTCGGTTCAACAATAGCGAGCAAAACATCTTTTGTCTTGGGTCTACGCCTTTCTTTAAGCGCTGTTTCTCGAATCGTTTGCAGTTTGTTTATCTGGAGCTTAATAAGAGGAACCAGTCGGCGTTCAATAACCGCTTCAAGAAGATTCTCTTTGGAGCCGAAATGATAATTAATGGCCGCCTGATTCACCCGGGCTTCATGGGCCAGCGCTCTGGTCGACGTGCTGTGAAAGCCCCTTTGAGCAAAAAGACGCTCCGCGGTATCGAGAATGCGTTGCGCGGTATCGATTTGTTTCATAGATAGGGTTACCTTTTTCATAGCCTTCCATCTGCTTAAACACGTCTAATGGAACAACCGCAGACATCCATACGAAATATCTGTTCATAAAGCCATTCAAGCCCTTACTTTCAAAAAATATTTGTAACGTTTTTATTAAATTCAAATGATTTTGTAATTCTGATCAGCACTTCATTTTCAAGATTTAAATAGTCCTGTAGATCTTTCAAAGAAAATCCCAGGAGCCGTTTGACCCCTTGCAAAGTGCTTGCGGGTTTCCGGGCAAACCCCCGTGCCCTGTCCAAAGAAATTTCTTCAAGCTTTTCTAATGGTACAACTTCATTAACAATGCCCAATTTCAGTGCCTCTTGAGCAGACATGTCTTTGTCAGAGAGCATGATTTCATATGCCTTGGTTCTCCCCAATATTTTTGAAAGAAAAAAGCCGCTACCGCCTTTGGGCACCAACCCCAACTCGAGGCATGGATTCTGAAAAACAGTATTTTCGGACACGATTCTATAATCGCAAGCAAGGCTTATGTTCATAAAAAGCGGAATCACTTTACCACTGTCTACATGCACCACGATTTTATTTAAGTTCACAATTTTTAGAATAAACTGGTCGATAGAGTTGTAGAGTCTTTCCGTGGCGTATTCCCCGAACTTGGATTCATACACCTTGCGATAAAATTCCATATATTCTTCACAACCGGTCTTCTGCGGTGAATTAATAATAACCACAACTTTGATATCCACTTGACTTGAGATACGTCCTATAAAATTAAACAAGGTATCTTGGGTGTCCAAATCTGTCGCACGAACAAGGAGATTTTCTTTAAATCTTAGGAGGATGATATCTTCGACCGTTTCTGCTGAAAAGAATTCATAATCGCCGTCAAGCGGGGTCATTCCTATCATTTTGAACCTCCTTTCATAAAAGTTTCATTCAAAATCCTTTATTGTCCGCAGATTACGCAGATTAACGCAGATTATGAGACAAAGGTGCTTTAGTGCGCGGAGCGCATCATAGTATAAAACTATGGACTTTCAAGTCCCTTTGCTTTCAGTCTGTGGTTTAGCCCACGGATGGGCGCTTTAGCGCCCCAATCTATGGACTTTTAGTCCATAGTGGTTGAATTTGCAAAGACCTGAAATTGTATGGGGCAATTGGACCAGTCCTACTGTTTTGCCTCTTGTTTCCGGTTTGTCACAGTCTTCGGTTTATCCGGGTCCACTTCAAAAGATTTCCATCCACCACCCAGGACCTTGTAGAGACGTATCAGATTGGAGGTCACGGCTCCATTGCTCTGATCCAGTTGATCCTGTAAGATGAGGAGCGATCGTTGAGCGTCCAGCACATTATTAAAATCTACCAGACCGGCCTGGTACTGGTCCTGAGCCACTATAGCGGCCCGCTGGGCTGCGGTCGCAGCTTTGGCCAGGAATTCCCGTCGGGTCTGCTCTTTGGCATAGGCCACAAGGACATTTTCCACCTCTTCCTGGGCCCTGAGCACAGTCGCTTCATATTGGATCAGGGCCTGCTCCTGACGGGCGGTTTGGACCTCGATATTCTGCCGGATGGCGCCCCCTTGAAAGATATTCCAGGAGACACCGGGTCCGATGCTCCAGGTCCGACTGGCCCATTCAAAAAAGTCTCCGCTGGAAAGGGACTCCAGTCCAATGGTGCCAAATAACCTGAATTTGGGATAGAGGTCCGCAGTAGCCACGCCGATGCGGGCTGTCTGGGCCGCAAGGTTTCGTTCGGCTCGGCGGATATCGGGCCGGTGGCGCAGGGTCTCGGCCGGAATCCCGATAACCACTGTTTTTGGTAGTTCCGGAATGGGTTGTTTCGCAGCCAGTTCCCGATGAAGTTTTCCAGGCTGCTCTCCCAGCAAGACTGCCAGACGATTTTTGGCTGCCTCCAGTCCCGTCTTCAGGGCCGGTATCTGGGAACGGGAGGTTTCCAGGATGCGCAAAGATTGTTGCACGGGCAACTCGTCGATGATCCCTGCCTGGTACCGCGATTGATTCAAGTCATAAGTTTCCTGCTGAGTTTTGATATTGGCCTCGGTCACCGCCAACCGGGCCTGGAAGGTTCGTACCTCCACATAGTTCAGGGCCACTTCGGCCAACAGGCTCACCAGCACGTCATACAGGTCCTCCTGTGTGGCTTCGAGATCAGCCTGGGCCGCTTCCACCGAGCGGCGCACTCCGCCAAAGATGTCCAGTTCCCAGCCCGCGTCAAAACCGGCCGTATAAAGTTTGCTTTCATTTCCCGTTCCGCTGTTTTCGCTGCTGCGTTGTTTTGAAGCTGAGGCCGCAGCATCCAGGGTCGGGAAAAGACCTGCTTTGCTGATGCCACGCAAAGCCCGGGCCTCACGAACTCTGGCCCGGGCGTTTTTCAGATCCAAATTGCCTTTAAGAGCACGTGCTACAAGGCTGTCTAATGCTGCGTCGTTCAGCGTGCTCCACCAGTGGGCCAGGGTTTCGGGCTCCAGGGAACCGGCGGTCAGGCCGCCCTGGAGTTCAGCGTGCCATTCATCCGGCGTGTCGGGCTTCACCAGGGTATAGTCCGGCCCAACCGCCGCACACCCGATCAAGGCCAGAATAATGGCCGCACACCCGATCAAGGCCAGAATAATGAAAACGGCCAGGGTCAGAATCGCCGACAAACTCTTCCTTGTTAGACCGTCGACCATATTCTTCATTCGTTTGTCCTTTTGCGCATGCATCATCTTTAGCTTATTCCGCAACATGTTTGTCCCTCTTTTTTGTCCGCCAGGCATGGCCCTTTTCACGGCCTGTTTGAAAGGCATAGTAAAGGGCCGGAATCAGGAAGATACCAAACAGAGTCGCCGCCAGCATGCCGAAAAAAACCGTGGTGCCGATGGCTCGGCGGGCGTTGGCGCCGGCGCCGGTGGCAACCACCAAAGGCGCCACGCCAAGGATAAAGGTAAAGGCGGTCATCAGAACCGGACGAAAACGGATTTTGGCCCCTTCAATGGCAGCCTTCTCCACGGAATACCCTTGCTCCCGGCGGTCCTTAGCAAACTCCACGATCAAAATGGCGTTTTTGGCAGCCAGTCCCACCAGCATGA
>JAFDBA010000140.1 GCA_019313505.1 Deltaproteobacteria bacterium | reverse complement strand
TGTTCGCTTTCTATTTTTTCTAAACGGTTCATGTGCCCCCCAAAGCCGTTCCTTCAAGTGCAAAATCGATTACATCAAACATTTGCTGGTCTAAAAACCCGGCCAAAATCGAAGCGCTGTTAGGACAAACTGTGGCGCATGATCCGCATCCCTGGCACATGGCAGCGTTGACCATTATCCGTTCCAGATCAAGGTCCAAGAAACGAGCGCCATAGGGACAGGTCTCTATGCACAGCTCACACAAACTGCAAAGGCTGTGATGGACATCTGCTACCACTTTTCCAGTGGGCATCCGTTCATGGGCAAGTATTCTTAAGGCCCGCTGGGACGCAGCTTCGGCAGTGGCTATCGATTCCGTTATGTTACGAGGGGAATGAGCCAGGCCACAGGCAAAAATACCTTCTTTGAGGGAATCTACGGGTCTCCATTTTGAATCTGCCTCCTCAAAGAAACCATCCATATCCATGGTCGTTCCAAAAGCTGCAGATAGGTCTTTAGGAAATGAGGGAACAATGCCGGTGGCAAGGACAACGAGATCGACATCTATTTGGACATTGTGCCCGATAATCGGTTCAAAGGTGGTGACCTTAACAGATCCGTTGGTAGTAGACACTTGAGGTTTTTCAGCCACATCGTACTGGATAAAGATTACACCGGCCTTGCGAGCTTTTGTGTAGTAGGACTCGGCAAACCCATAGGTCATAATGTCTCGATAAAGAATGTATATGGAGATATCGGGATTTTGCTCCTTGAGGTATAATGCATGTTTTAAAGATGTCGCACAGCATATGCGGCTGCAATAATTTCTCGGTTCCTGTCTGGAATCGACACATTGAATCATGACAACCGATCTGAGTTGACTTGGATCGATTGTATTGTCACTTATTTTTTGCTCCAACTCCTTTTGGGTGATAATTGTCTTGCTTGTGCCGAAGTTATATGAGGTTGTAGCGGCTTCAGTTCCTCCGGTGGCCAGGATCGTTACACCATGCTCCACTGTCAAGGCGCCCCCCTCTTTATCTTCAATCGTCGTAATAAAACGCCCCACATAACCATATGCACTGAGCACACGGCTTTGAAGGTGGACCTGGATCAAGGGGTGTTTTGCCACCCGCTGCAGTGTTTCTTCCAGGATGGTATGCGTTGGGTTGCCTTCCAGGGTTCCTTTTAACCAGTTAAGATTACCGCCCAACTCTTCTGCTTGCTCTACCAGATCTACTTGAAAGCCGTGATCTGCAATGGCAAGGGCTGATGTTAGTCCGGCGATTCCGCCGCCTATCACCAGAGCCTTCTGAATAATCTGTACCCTGGGTGCAGGAGCCGGATCAACCCATTTAAGGCTGGCAAGGCCCATACCCAGGACAGCTGACAGCTTATTGTTGGCGGCTGATATCTCTTCCGCTGACGGGGTTTCTGTTTTTAGCTTTGAGCTATAAATGCTAAGTCTTAAATCAACCACTTCTATAAGTGCAGGATTTAAACCCACCCATTGTCCCAGTTTCCTGATTTTGCGTGCATAAACATAGGGCAGGCAGGCCCCGATTAGAATCCGATTTGGTTTATGTTTCTTGGCAAGTTCAACAAGGTTCTCCCAGCCCTCGGCTGTACAGGTTTGTTCAAGAAAGACAACCTGATCCACAGCCGGGTCAGTTTCAAGGCGCCTGGCAAGTTGTTGTGTGTCTAAAAGCTTCGAAAGCAGATCGCCGCAGGTGCAAACAGCTATCATTACTCTGGGCGGTTCCTGTGAAATGTCTAACAAAGGGTCGTCGGATGTAAGTTCAGGAGCAAGACTGCCGCCGGTCGTATGAATAACATGGGATGCAGACAAAGCAGCGGCAGAAGCCTGGATTACTGATTCATTGATATCCTTAAGGCCGGAAAAGGACCCTCCCAATAGGATTCCTTCCTTATTTGTCCGGGTCAATGAAAAGGGTTCGGCTTGACCGAAACCATACTGGTTGAGGGGTATTTCCAGCATTTCGGCCAGTTCAGCCGTACCAGGTGCAGGCCTTTGGCCCACGGAGAGCACGACCATATCAAAGAGCTCTTCCTTGCGGATGCCGGTATAATCAACATGACTGATGATAAGATCGCCGCTGTTTTCATCCTGTATCACGGAATGGACACGCCCCCTTTCAAATCGAACACCGTGCTTGGTTTCCGCCTGGTCGCGATAGCGCTGGAAAGATTTTCCAAAGGTTCGCATATCCATGTAATAGATGGCTGCTTCCAGCTCCCCATCAGATTTTTCTTTGGCAACAAGGGATTCTTTTATAGCATGCATGCAGCAGATGGAAGAGCAAAAGTCGGCGTCGATCTGGATGTCCCGTGATCCCACACACTGGAACCAGGCCACTTTTTGTAACGGTTTGCCGTCGGCAGGTCGCACCAGGCGACCATGGTTCGGACCGGTACCACTTAAAATCCTTTCGAACTCAAGACTTGTTACCACATTCGGATATATCCCGTATCCGAATGTGTTCTTGCCTACGGCCGGATCGAAATAGGATGTGCCGCCACAGAGGACCAGGGCTCCGACCTCCATGGGTGGTTCCTTAGCTGCTTCGAGATCCTGGTATATCCGAATGACCATGGGAACAAGGGTGTCTGGGTCAAATGGTTTAAGGAAATAGTCAAGAGCCCCTATCTTCATGGCCTCCACAGCAGTTTCTACCGTGGCGTAGGCAGTCATCATAACCACACAAAGATCGGGAAAATCCTCTTTTGCCTTTTGAAGAAGATCCACACCGTCCATCCCCGGCATTTTGATATCTGTGAGCATCAGTTGATATGCTTGTTTTGACAAAAGATCCAGGGCATCAGGACCGGATTCGGCTGTATCGACAGCAAAATCTTCATCTTCCAGCCAATCTTTAATGGAATCACGGACGATCAATTCGTCATCCACCACCAGGATGCGGAAATCCTTTCGGATCTGCTCTGACACCTTGATAGCATTCGTAGGGCATACCGGTTCACACTCCCCACACCGGGTACAAGCGATCGTATCGATGACATACGTGTTGGGAATATTGTGAGGGACAGGAAGATAGATTGCCTTTCGTATGGTCAAGCCGACATTAAAAGAGTCCGGCACCTCCACCGGACAGACTTTTACGCATTCTCCGCACCCAACACACAGGTCTGAGTTCACAAGGTTAGGCTTCTGACGAAGTGATACCTGAAAATGGCCTGGTTCGCCTTCAACAGAGACAAGTTCGGTGGAAAGACGGATTTCGATGTTTTCGTGGAAGAGCCCTTTACGTAGACAATACTGAGACGATGCATCCCGATCCACCAGGGGAAGCATTTTGCACATGCCGCAGCGATCGGTGGGAAACTGATAGTCTAACTGGCTTAAAATCCCTCCGATATGCGGTGACCGATCGATGAGGGTTACGCCATAGCCAAATTCCGCCAAATCAAGAGCAGCCCGGATACCGCTGATTCCGGCTCCCACCACCAGTGCCGTGCCGACTTTTTTCTTCATAACAAAACCTTCTTCATAATCCCATTTTCATCAGGAAAATAGGATAAATAATATCTTGTTAATTCCGTCAATTTCATTATCCAATCCCAACAACATCGGCAAGCTCGTCCTCACGGAATACCGATAGAGGAGGATCATCATCAATGCTTCTGCCAGGTTCGTACTCGAACGCTTTCTGTGTGCGATATGAAACGGTTCGAAACAACTCCATCACCGGTATGTTATTAGGACAGGCATTTGAACACTGCCCACATCCCACACATGCGGTGCTCATATGGGCAATCCGGGTAAGGTGGTAAAAAACGGTATCAGTGGGCATCTTGATTACACCCTTACGATTGGCCCATCGCAGGTACTGGACAGGCTCATGGTTAAATACATCTGTGACAAAGACACATTCCTTACAGTAGCAAACCGGACAAGCAACCCTGCAGTTGTAACAGTTTATGCAGTTGGCAAGATAAATGTTCAGTTTGTCAACGCTGTTGGTGGCCTCAGTAGTTTCTGCAAACATTTTATCACGATAGGCTGTTCGTTCAGCTATCAGTGATTCAACGGCCGCAATGCGTTCCGGTGGTTCCTTTGACACAGAAAGATCAAGGTTTTTATAAAGATCCTCCCCTTTTGGAGTCTGGGCCTGTACCAGCAGATTTTTGTTTGTATCAACCCCGAAAAGTCCGATTAAAATGTCAGCACCATTGGGGACAGGGTGTTCACATGCCTTGCAGGCCGGGGTCAGGTCAAACCCTTCCACAGCCACTTTTTTCCCGGACAAGACATTCCGGTAAAATCTCGAAGTGAATTCTGTTCCCTGTTCTCCGACGATCTGAGTATAATCGACATTTCTATATGCTCCCAGACAGTCGATTCCCACCAGCACCATTTCTTCAATTCGACCTTGCTTGAGTTTCACCAGCTCGACAAATGCGCGTATCTCGCATGGACGTAATACAACCGCCACTTTTCCACCCATGGGTTTACGTGTTAGCCGGGAAACGATTTTGGCTGCATTCATGGGGAAGACCGGTGCCAGGGGGTCGGCGCCATTGAGTTGTTCAGGATCAGTCACAAGAGTCGGCATCACCACATTCTTCATGGGGAGGTGTTGTGGAACCAGAATTGCGCTGATATCATCCAACTGGAGGATGGATCGAAAAAACTCTCGTAGAGTTGCCAGAAGGTCCCCGTCTTTTACGTCAATTTTCGCCGTTTTTGCCATCAGTCCTCTCCTTTGGATTTAAGATTATCGATGGTTCTTAAAATCTTCAATCTTCAATCGACAATCTTCAATCTATATAACCATCTTTCCTTTTGCTTCGTTGGGTCCCAGGCTCTTAATCTGTGTCACCATTTCACTGATAGTCTTGGCAAACTGGATTCCATCGCTGGCGCCAATCCAGGTCAATCTGAGCCGTTCATCTCCAAAGCCGAATTGGGGAAGGATCTCTTTAAGAAGCTTGATCCTTCTTCGCGCCTTGTAATTTCCGTTGATGTAATGGCAATCTCCTGGGTGACATCCACTGACAAGGACAGCATCGGCCCCCTCAAGAAAGGCCTTTATCACATATGACTCGGATCAATCTCACGTTGGCAGGATAACCCAATCTTGACGTTCCGGCCAGATCTGCGGCGGTATATGTGCACCAGTTACAGACAAAGGCAATTATTGTCGGTTCAAAGTCAGCCATGATCTCCCTCCATTAATTGGAAACAATGTAACTTCTCAATAAATTCTGGAGCCCACTGGTGATCAAACGTAAAATAGCTGGCTGTTTGAGCTCACTAACATGCGAGTTCCAGATGTTTTACGTTTTATTATCAGTGGGCGGATCGTCTTTAACATTTTATTCCTCAGAACTTATTGAGAAGATACATGCGTCCTTAATCGCTCATATTCCCACTGAATTCAGTGAATCAATGATCCCTTCGAGTTCTGCGAATAACTGCTTTTCTTTGAAATGTTTAACCTGTGCGGCGCCACTGGGACAAAATCCGGCACAACTTCCACATCCCTTGCAAAGCGCTTCATTTACCACTGAAATAGCCATGCGCGGGTTATACTCTATGGCACTATAGGGACACAAAGGGATGCAGCCCTGACAACCGACACATATATCCGGATCGATCCACGATATGACCGGAGCTATCTCCACCCTCCCAAGAGTGGCTAATGCCAGGGCTTTAACGGCCGCTCCGGATGCCTGGCAAACCGCATCCGGAATATCCTTGGGACCCTGACAGACCCCGGCCAGAAAAACTCCGTCCGTAGCAGTATCCATAGGACCCAGTTTTGGGTGTTCCTCCAGAAAAAACCCGTCCGCGCCCTGGTTGACTCCAAAAATTCTGCCTACCTCTATTGAATCGTTGCGGGCTTCCATGGCAACACACAGAACCACCATATCCACTGGAACCCGTATGGGTCGCCCCAAAAGGGTATCTTCTGCAATGGCAATGAGTTTACCTTCCTCTTCCGGTTTGATGGCCTGGTCGGTAATCTCGGCCACCTTGCCCCTGATGAAGTTGGTTCCTTCTTCCTGGCATCTTTTGTAAAATTCCTCGTACCCTTTGCCAAAACAGCGCATGTCAATGTAAAAATTGAATATTTGGGCATCGTGGCCGACTTTTTCATGGATTAGATGGCCATACTTGAGGGCGTACATGCAACATACCCGTGAGCAGTATTCGTGATAGTTTACATCCCGGCTGCCGATACAATGAAGAATGGCCACGCTTTTCGGAGTTCGGGTTAACTCACCGTTGTCGTCTCTGATAAAGATCTCGCCGCCGGTGGGTCCGGTAGCATTGCTGAGGCGCTCGAATTCGAGGGAGGTAAAGACATTGGGGTATTTGCCATAGCCAAACTGCTTCATAGGCGCGGGATCTATGATGTCGTATCCGGTTGCGATGATAATACTCCCAACCTTTACCTCTAACTCTTCTTCTTTCATGCTGTGGTCCACCGCCTTTGCCTCACAAACCCGGACGCATTCCATACATTCACAGCAGAGACCGCAATTAAGGCAGCGCAAGGCTTCTCGTTGTGCCTCGCTCTCTGAAAAGCCAAGGTCCACTTCGTCAAAGGAAGCTGCACTGATTTTTTCGTCTATATGCTGTGGATGTGCCCGGGGTTCCCGGCAAAGCCCATCCGGAATTTCCTGCCAATCGCGGCCAGGTTTTTCCAGGGCTTCGAGTTGCTTTTCATAGAGGTCCAAATCCTCGTCATTGATATAGCGATGGATAGTCTCCACGGCCTTGTGACCGGCGGCCACTGCTTCTATCACCGTTGCCGGGCCGGTGACCGCATCGCCTCCGGCAAAGACGTAGGGAATGTTTGTTTGCATTGTCTGGGGGTTTACACTCAGGGTATTTCGTGGAGACCATTTAAGGTCAGGCTCCTGGTTGGCCCAGGGTGCGTCGATTTTCTGACCAATGGCCGGAATCACTGCATCACAGGAGATCACGAATTCGGATCCGGCCACCGGTACCGGGCGCCGGCGTCCGCTGGCATCCGGCGGTCCCAGTTCGGTTCGCATACATTCAAAGCCTTCGACTTTGCCCTCCTTAACAAGAACCTTAACCGGTGCAGTTAGGTAGGAAAAGTGAATCTCTTCCTTTTTAGCTCCCTCGATCTCTTCGGTATAGGCCGGCATTTCCCGTTCTGAGCGACGATAAACCACAGTGACTTCCCGGGCACCCAGGCGCTTTGCGACCCTGGCTGCATCGATGGCCACGTTTCCGCCGCCGATGACTACAACCCGGTTGCCGGGGCATGTCTTATTCCCCAAATTTGCTTCCCTTAAAAACCGGACCGCATCGATAACCCCTTGGGTGTCCTTCTCACCAGGAATGTGCAAATCCAGGGAATCATGGGCTCCAATTCCTAAAAACACAGCGGAAAAGCCCTCTTTTTTCAGATCTTTAAATGTAAGATCAGACCCGAATCTGACTCCGGTTTGCGTTTTGACACCCAGGCGGAGGATGTAGTCGATCTCTTGATCAAGAACTTTTTGAGGCAGCCGAAAATCCGGAATGCCCACCCGGAGCATTCCTCCTAAGACTTCAAGCGCCTCAAAAATGGTTACCTGGTAGCCCTTCAACCGCAAGTAGTATGCTACGGTCAGCCCGGACGGGCCTGACCCGATCACTGCAATCTTTTCCGGACGTTCCTCGATTTTCTGGGGTTCAAGCTCTTGCAGATTAGCATGATCAGCGGCAAAGCGTTTCAAATCCCTAATGGCAATCGCTTCATCCACGTCCAACCTTCGGCATTGAGATTCACAAGGATGCGGGCAGACTCGACCCAGTACTCCCGGCAGCGGCAGTCGTTCCATAATTAACCGGGTGGCCTCCCGGTACTTACCCTGGCTGATGAGCTGCACATAGCCCTGGACATTGATGCCCGCGGGACAAGCGATCACACATGGAGCCCGGTCCTTTTTATCTATACAGAAAGTAATGGGTACGGCCTGTGGAAAGGCTCTGTAAATGGCCGTGCGATTACCCAGCCCTTCATCCCATTCACTCGGGATAGACACCGGACAGACATTAACACATTCACCACACCCGGTACAGATACCCTCCGTAACATACCGCGGTTTACGACGGATCTTGACGGTGTAGTTGCCGATGTATCCCGAAACTTCTTTTACTTCACTGTATGAGAGCAGTTCGATGTTCTGGTTCTGTGCCACTTCTACCATTTTGGGGGTACCGATACAGGCTGCACAGTCGAGAGTAGGAAAAGTCTTGTCGAATTGAAGCATATGCCCGCCAATGGTAGTCGATTTTTCCACCAGATATACTTTATGCCCGGCATTGCCTATGTCTAAAGCGGCCTGCATGCCTGCAATACCGCCACCCACTACCATGATATCAGGATGTACGCTCGCTTCACGAGAATCAAGGCTCTCATGATAATTGACCCGGTTGATAGCCCCTGCCACCAGTGTTTTCGCTTTTCGGGTGGCTTCATCTTTATCCTCGGTGACCCAGGAAACTTGTTCGCGAACGGAAGCCATCTGGAAAAAATAAGGATTGAGCCCGGCCCTTCGGCAAGCACCTTGAAAGGTCTTTTCATGGAGTCTGGGTGAGCAAGAGGCCACCACAACCCTGTTAAGGTCAAAATCCCTAATGTCTTTTTCAATCATCTCCTGGCCCGGGTCCGAACACATAAACTTGTAATCCCGGGCGATCACCACATTTTTCAGCTCTCGGGCAAAGGCTGCCACCTCTTCGACCCGAACCTTACCGGCGATATTGATTCCGCAATGACAGACATAAAAACCTAACCTTATGGACATGTATGCCCCCTTTTTTCACGAAATCTCGAAAAGAAAATATTTAAACGCGAAAATCAGTCAGCCGATTTTTAATTTTAAAACTAATAACCTGCTGGCATTTATGACTAACTATCTGATTTAGACAGAAATGTAAAATATTTTTTGAGACTGTAAAAATGACAGTTTAGGTTATAAAAAAAATTAAAAAAAATCAACAGTTTTCCAAAATCCACCGCCTAATTTTTAATAAGGAATGCTTCCTTTAACCGTATGGAACCGGTTTCATCGTTGCTATCCTTTTTCTGGCTTCAATCAATAACTCTAATGACGGGTGATTTCTTGTTAGCCGGATAATAAGACCCCGATAGCGTTTTACACACGACCTGGAAGATTAATAACAGAAAACCGAACCGCTTTCATTCTCTTTGAAAACCAGGAACCTTCCAAGGCCAGGTTTTCAGGGCAAAACAAATGAGGATTGTAGAAAAACAAGACTTTGGTGTAGAAAAATCCAACATCACCTTTAACTCTTTATAATAAAACAGTAAAATTTTAAATTGAGAAATAATTTTATCCTTTTATCCTGCCGACATGTAGGATTATCCTGCAAATTGTTATGAAGTACAAAACATTTTTGTGAGTCTTGTACACCCTTTAATCATACATAATATTAATATGTTATGTAATTATTTGAAGATTTTTCCTGAAATGGCATACTCTTTGCTTTTATATCTTTGCAAAACATAAAACAGTATAAAAAATCAATATTGCAAAGGAGTGAAAAAAATGGCGGAGAAAATTAAAACAGGTGAAAGAAGTAGTTTGGGTTATGGATCATCTTATAGAAAGGGTGATAAGGATGATCTTGGCAATCAAGGTAGTATTAATGCAGTTTTGGGTGGCCAGGTGTGGATGGTGAAACCGGATAAAGATGCCAAAGCGGCAAATCCCTGTCTTTGGATGGAAGCCGGTGTTGTAAAAAACAAAGATTGCAACAACTATTATGACTGTACCTCCTGTAAATACGATTTAGGCATGAAAAAACAGGTTGAAAAAGGCAAACAGATAAGCTGGCAGAATGTCATGCGAAAAAGGCCTGATATGGACAGGGTATGCCGACACAGTCTCACAAATCGCATTGCAAAAAGGGTATGTGCTTATGACTATAACTGTTCCAGTTGTGATTTTGATCAGTTTTTTGAAGATGTGATGTCTCCAAAAACTTCAAGTGTTCCTTTTGAGATGCAGAATGTCAAAGGTTTTGATATTCCTGTGGGCTATTATTATCATGACGGCCATACATGGGCAAGAATTGAAAGCGGCGGATTTATTCGAATCGGCCTCGATGATTTTTCACTCAAACTTCTGGGGAAAGCCGATGCTTTAGAACTTCCCTTAATGGGCAAAGAGCTGGATATGGGAAAGGCCGGCTGGGGGCTGAAGCGAAAGGAAAATCTGGCAGATGTTCTCTCCCCTGTTAACGGAGTGATTACAGAGGTTAATCCAAAGGTAAGGGAGAACCCGGAAATGGCTAACCGGGAACCTTATGGTGAAGGATGGCTTTTTCTGGTACGTACACCTGATATCAAGAAGAGTGCTAAAAAGCTAATGAGTGACACAGAAGGTTTTGAATGGATGAATGGTGAAGTGAACAAGCTGGAAAGCATGATTGAAAATGTCGCCGGTCCTTTGGCTGCGGACGGCGGTTACCTGCAAAATGATATATATGGTAATCTTCCTGATCTTGGATGGAACAATTTGACCAAAACTTTCCTTAAAACTTGATTGAGATGCAGCCGAATAATTGAGTGGGTGTGAGGGTGCGTGAAATGAAATCAACCCGTTTGAAAGCTCAGCCGGTGGATAAAGCAAATACATGTCTGTGGATGCAGGCCGGAGTGGTTCCTCATAAATTTTGCGACAGCAATTATAATTGCTCTCCATGTCCTTTTGACAGGGCAATGAGGCGCGTTGCCCTACAGAATAAAAAGTTCAAAGAACAGGGGAAGGTCCTGAAGGGGAAAAAGGGTAAAATCGCTTTCTGGAAAGATAGATTAAAAGAACTGCCCCCAAGCCGACGTCCGTGCCTCCACCATATGAAAGGCCGAATCGATTTTAGGGCCTGTACCCATGAATATGTGTGTGGAAATTGTGAGTTTGATCAATATTTTCAGGATCAATATACGGTGCATGCCTTTGTCAGGCCGGTGGATTTTTTAGATGTCGAAGGCTTTAAAATTCCACAAGGATACTATCTCCATCAAGGACATTGCTGGGCAAAATTGGAGGAAGGTTCCGAAGTGAGGTTGGGCATTGATGATTTTGCCCTGCGCCTCTTGGGTCCTCCGGATCAGATTAAAGCCCCCCTGGTGGGCAAGGAGATACAGCAAAACCGTTCGGATATCCTAATGAACCGGGGCAAGTTTGAAGCAAAGGTGCTTT
>JAFDBA010000292.1 GCA_019313505.1 Deltaproteobacteria bacterium | reverse complement strand
CCTTTCTCAAACCATGCGTACAAATCTTTTCCATAAGAGTAAGTATGCCGGAAATTTTCCGAAAACCGTTCAAAGCCCAGAAAAGAGTTAAAGCGCAGATGCACTCTGGCTTGTGATTATCATCTTTATAATTTCTATTGAAAGCATCTATCGGAATACCTTGTCTGTTTTCCCTTTCAAAACCTTGTTTGGCCTGATCTCGACTGGGGTGAGCCTGAATGGATAGAGGCTTTGCTGCGGCCAGTACCTTGAACAGGTACGGCAAGCTGTTGTCAAACTTTTCCGCAACTTTTTCTCCAAGAATATCCTGAGGGTTTTTCTCGATCAATTCCAATAAAGACTTCCAATCGCCGCCGCATTTTACCATGGAAGGCGCTTTGGGATGAGCCCCCATCCATAGTTCCGCCTGTGGAACTTTTGCAGGTGAAACATTGCCTAAAAGTTCAGGAATAGCGGTATAAGACCCCCATGCATATTCCTGAACGGTATTTCTCATTATACTTATTCTCTTCATTTTGCTTTTAACCTAAAATCTGCATTAACTTTTTTCTTCTCGCCACCAAGGCACTAAGACACTAAGAAAGAATAACAAAATAAAATCCTTTGTGCCTTCGTGGCAAATATTTTACGATTCCGGTTTGTTCGGATCGGGATATAGATAGCACATTAGTTCTCGCTTTGGCAATTGTTCGTTTACTTTAGCATCTCATCCTGATATAAATCTAAAAAATAATAACAAAAACTGTGAGTTTCCATATGACGCTTTTAGTAAATGAAATATTTTACAGCATACAGGGTGAATCCACCCATAGCGGCCGCCCCTGCATATTTGTGAGGCTCACCGGCTGCAATTTAAGATGCTCATACTGTGATACCAGATATGCTTACGAAGAAGGGGTAAAGATGGAACTTACCGAAATAGTGAGCCGTATTGCAGACTACAAATGCCCGCTGGTTGAAATAACAGGTGGAGAACCCTTGCTTCAGAGTAATACACCCATTTTGATTTCCAAACTCCTTGAAAATGGTTATGAAGTTTTGATGGAAACAAATGGAAGCCTTGACATCAGCAGTGTTGACGGGCGGTGTATAAAAATTGTCGATATAAAATGCCCCACAAGCGGTGAATCCGATAAAAATGATATGGAAAATCTAAAAAGACTGGGACCTAAAGACCAGGTAAAATTTGTCATTGGAAACCGTATGGATTATGAATATGCAAAAGAGACCATCGATTCGACCTGTCCTGATTTCCCAAAGGAACAGATTCTTTTTTCTCCTGTTTCAGAAGGGATAGCCCCATCCCGGCTTGCGGAATGGATACTTGAAGATAACCTGAATGTCAGACTGCATCTCCAGCTCCATAAAATCATATGGCCCGACAGTGAAAGAGGTGTATAATCATGGTATTTTGAGGTAATAGGGAATGTTCGTCTATATCCTGTTCTCTCCCTCGGCATGCCCTTTGGGTGAAAATTATAGAGACAAATCTATTTTATAAGGTTTGTCTTTTTTGGTTTTTTGTGGACATAATGCGATTAATCGACATAAATTGACTTCTGGTTAGGGTTTTGTCAAAATAGAATTGTCAAAATAGAATAATCCTACAATATTTTATAGGTGAAAAGATGAAAAAAATATTTGATGGTAAAAAGAAGTTGAAATTGGGCACTGAAAAGAATCCCGCTATTGTTAATGTTAAAACAAAGAAAAGAATGAAAGAAATCGCAAAGATTTTTGAAAAAAATGACTGGAAATATACAATTGAAGTAGACCGGGATAAACCGGAGGATATTACCAATTTAGATATATTATTAAATTGGCCGAAACAGAAAGAAGCTGAAAAAAAAGTTGGCCGTAACGAGCCCTGCTCTTGTGGAAGCGGGAAAAAGTATAAAAAATGCTGCGGTAAATAAGACCATACCTAAAAAGGAAATTCCAAAAGGCAGGGGATGTTTAAGTGATGTCCACCAGGTGGTGGATAGCTTAAAGGATAAGAGCCTTTTTTGATTTTTTGTAAAATTACCGGATATATGTAATCAGCACTAATCGATGTTGGGTTGTGCTTATGGCAAGCTGTACTTTTTATGATTTCGGTTATAAACTTTTACTTTTCGGAAATTGAAAGTTTATGCATGAAATCTTTTATATTGGTGTGACACTGATGCAAGGTTTATGTTGGTAATGTTGCATCAAGACTGAAACAGTAAGCCAACTTATAATATAGTTCCTTTCAAAAGATAGACTTATGTGATGTAAAGATTCATACAAGGTGTTAGGCGATACTATTGTATGGTCTTTTTTATTGTGATTTGGAGAAATTCATAATGCTCAGAAAACC
>JAFDBA010000139.1 GCA_019313505.1 Deltaproteobacteria bacterium | reverse complement strand
AAAAGGGATGAAAAAGTGATTTGGCGATGCCGTAACTGCGGCTATCTCCATGAAGGGAACGAAGCACCTGATTCATGTCCGGCCTGTGCCCACCCCCAGGCCCATTTTGAACTGATGGGAGAGAACTACTAAACTAAATAAAGACACGGATAACCACAGATTATCAGTATATTCAATATGATACTATCTGTCTTCATCTGTGTTCATCTGTGTCCTACATTTTAAAGGAGGAGATAAAAAATGGCGAAAAGACTTGAGGTATACAAATGTGGTGTATGTGGAAATATAGTTGAGAACTTGTTTGCTGCGGCAAACCCATGAATTTGCTTGTTGAAAATACGGTTGATGCGGCTAAAGAGAAGCATGTCCCGGTGATTGAAAAAGTTGAAGGCGGTGTTAAGGTTAAGGTCGGAGAAGTTGCTCATCCCATGGAAGATAAACACTGGATTGAATGGATTGAAATTATAGCTGACGGCAAGGCTTACCGGCAGTTTCTCAATCCCGGTGAAACTCCGGAAGCAATTTTCAATGTAGAAGCTGAACAGGTTACAGCACGAGAATACTGCAATATACATGGTCTTTGGAAAGCATAAAGGAGGTGATCATTATGGCAAGTTGGAAATGTGGGAATTGCGGATATACGCTGGAGGCTGACAAACCGCCTGACCGGTGTCCATCCTGCAAAGAAAAATGTGAGTTCCTCGACAACACCTGTTATACGCCGGACTGCGAATTTGAGGGCACCGACAAGCGAATAAGATGACGTGATTAAATTTTAAGGAGAATATAACATGGCCAAAGCTCTTATTGTTTGTGCAACACGAACCGGAGAAACTATGAAAATTGGCGAGCTCATTGCTGAAGGTATTCGATTTTCAGATCATGAAGCAAATGTTGTAAAAGTCAATGACATAAAAAAGGAAGCAGACCTTCAAGGTTATGATGCCCTTGTTTTTGGATCGGCCACCTACCACGGAAGTATGATCCAGGGAATGAAAACCATGCTTTTTCTGGCTGAAAAGGCAGGCCTTGAAGGAAAAACAGGCGGTGCATTCGGTGCATTCGGCTGGAGCGGAGAAGCGCCTGACCGTATTTTTGATACCATGAAAAATATTTTTAAGATGAACATGATCAGCGGTCCTTTAAGGCTTAAATCGAGCTCTCTTGGCGGGGGACTTCAAATGGCCCAGGACTACGGCCGCGAGGTTGCCGAAAAATTATAAGCGTAGCATAAGGTTTCGCGCAAAAAGTCCAACTTCTGCGTTGTGCTGCATTTTGCAATCATACAACATACCATAAGTACGCCTCATGATTGTAAAATTTGAACGCCTTGAATTTGAACTTAATACGAAACCGTCTAAATCGGATTTTTTACGAAATAATTTTATTTAAGGAGGAAGTTATGTCTACACCAAAACATTGCCCTGGTTTTGCAAACTTTAAAACACTTTCGTCATTTAGCTGTAAATGTCCCAACTGCGATCAAGAAGTTGAAATCTTTTCTGATGAGTTTGATAAAACTCATATATGCAGTGAATGCAAACAAGAGATAGACTTTACACAGTGTAAATTGGAAGGAAAAGCATAGGGGGGTACTAATGGATGTAGTACTTCTTTCACGGCTGCAATTTGCAACCGCCACCATGTTTCATTTTTTGTTTGTCCCTCTGACATTGGGTCTTTCTGTACTGGTGGCCTTTATGGAGACAAAATATGTCAAGACAGGAGATGAAACGTATCTTAGAATGACGAAATTCTGGGGCAAGCTGTTTTTGATCAACTTTGCTGTTGGGGTTGTCACCGGTATTACCCTGGAATTTCAATTCGGAACAAATTGGTCCCGGTATTCAGCTTATGTGGGTGATATTTTCGGTTCGCTTCTTGCCATAGAAGCAACTACGGCCTTTTTTCTGGAATCGACTCTCATCGGTGTCTGGATTTTCGGGTGGAACAAAATATCAAAAAAGGCACATGCTATTGTCATGTGGCTTATTGCGGGTGCAGGAACCATGTCTGCTGTATGGATTCTTATGGCAAACGGCTGGATGCAGCATCCCGTCGGTTTTACTATCAGGAACGGCAGGGCCGAGCTTGTCGATTTTGCCGCGGTTGTTTTCAACAAGTTTGCCATCCTTGAGTTTTTTCATACCGTCCCGGCGGCCTATATTTTAAGCGCTTTCTTTGTCATGGGCATCAGTGCATATCATCTTTTGAAAAAACAGCACATCGATTTTTTTACAAAGTCATTCCGGATTGCCCTTGTATTCGGGCTGATCTTTTCAATTTTCACTGCTATAACAGGAGATATGCATGGGGTCCATGTAAACGAAACCCAGCCTGCCAAACTGGCAGCCATGGAGGCCCACTGGGAAACAACCACCCGAGCCCCTCTTCACCTCTTTGGTTCGTCATGATTTTAATGCGGAAGTAAGGGGACTCAAGGATTTTCCAAAAGATGAAAGGCCCCCTGTATTACTTTCCTTCTTTTCTTTCAGAACAATGGTTGCCCTGGGAACCCTCTTTCCCTTATTAACCATTATTGGATGGTTTAAAAGAAACCGTCTGGTTGAAAGTCCCGGTTATTTAAAGATTATGCTCTGGTCAATCCCATTGCCGTACATCGCCATTGAACTGGGATGGGTCCTGGCTGAAGTCGGCCGCCAGCCCTGGATCGTGTATGGACTGATGAAGACTTCGGATGCAGCATCTCCGATTGCGAGTTCTCAGGTGCTGATATCTTTAATCGCGTTTATTCTAGTTTACAGTCTTCTTGGAGCGGTCGGTTTCTATCTAATTGTAAAAAATGCCAGGCAAGGACCTGCTCCCGAGGCTGTGCCCGAAGCTGCTGCCGAGCCGGCTGCCGCTTAACGATTAAGTATTGACAAATAAAAAGACCTTTAGTCTTCAATCTTGACGGTCTCGTAAAAAGTCGTCACCCCGGCGAAAGCCGGGGCCCAGGTCAGTCATAAGTTTCTGAAAACACTGGATTCCGGCTTTCACCGGAATGACAAAAAATGATGTTTTTTGACTTTTTACGAAGCCATCAATCTTAAATTATCAATACTCAATTTATTTGGGGATAAAAAATGGTTTTACAGACAATATGGTTCTTTTTATGGGGCCTTTTATGGGCCTTATTTTTCATGACAGACGGATTCGACTTCGGAATAGGAACGCTTTATCCGTTCCTGGGGAAAACCGATCAGGACAAACGGATTATGATTAATTCATTAGGGCCCCTGTGGGATGGTAACGAAGTCTGGCTGATTACTGCGGGCGGCGTTACTTTTGCAGCCTTCCCCACGGTATATGCCGTAATGTTTTCATCCATGTATTCGGCCTTGATGTTGATTCTTTTTGCCCTGATTCTGCGCGGGGTCTCCTTTGAATTTCGAGGCAAGGTTGATGATCCGCGCTGGCGAAAAATCTGGGATACATGCATTTTTATCGGCAGCTTTGCGCCGGCCCTTCTTTTTGGTGTGGCCTTTGCAAATATTTTTAAAGGAATCCCCATAGATCATAACGGCGTTTATCATGGAACATTATTTACCCTTTTAAACCCTTACGGGCTCCTTGGCGGCGTGCTTTTTGTAATGCTTTTTCTTGTACACGGCGCCTTATGGCTGGCCATCAAGACAGAAGGTGATCTGCATGAGAGGACTGTTTCCGTTGCCAATAAGCTCTGGCCGGTGCTTCTGGGTGTGGTGGTGATTTTCCTTATTGCCAGCAGGTTCTCCACACATCTCTATGATAACTACCTGGCCCATCCGGCTTTATTTCTTATCATCCTGATAACTGTTTTTGCTCTTTTGAGTATCAAGTTTTTTCTGACAAAAAGAGCTTTTTTCAAAGCCTGGTTTGCCTCGGCACTCACCATTGTGGGATCAACATTTTTCGGTATTGTCGGGCTTTACCCAAATCTGTTCCCATCGAGCTTAAATCCCAGATACAGCCTGACAGCACAAAATGCATCCTCAAGTCCTTTAACTTTGAAGATAATGCTGATTGTGGTAATAATTTTTATACCAATTGTGATTGGATATCAGATATGGACATATAATCTGTTTAAAGGAAAGGTGACAAAAGATGATCTTTCCTATGATGAGGCATACTAGTTCATAATAATTCGGCTATGGAGAATATTGTATGAAGTCAAAAATAGTTGTATTGTGTGTTGTTTTTGCTGTCCTTTCCGCTGCCGTGATGGCTGCTGAGGTTATAAAAAAAGGACCTGAAAAAATTACCCTTGACGGCGGCAGTAAAGGGATGATTCACTTTCCCCACCGTAATCACCAAAATAATTTGGGTGATTGTAAAATCTGCCATAGTATTTTTCCGCAGAAGCTGGGAATAATAAAAAAATTAAAGGCTGAAGGAAAACTGAAAAAGAAACGGGTGATGAATAATTGCAGAGGATGCCATCGCAAACTGGTAAAACAGGGGAAAAAAGCCGGGCCCACATCATGTCGAAAATGTCATTCTAAATAGGTGTTTAATCCATTTGTAAATTTTATGTTTTCTATGGCCGGTTATTGCCACGAAGACGCAAAGACACGAAGAAAAAATATTAAATAAATCCTTCGTGCCTTCGTGCCTTTGTGGCAAAAAGATATTTTCGGTTTATCCGGGTTAGGATGTTATTTTATGTTTATATTGGGAATACAGGGAAGTCCTCGAAAAAAGGGAAACACTAATTATCTTCTTACAGCATTTATGAACGAAGCTGAAAGATTCGGGGTCAGGACACACGTCATTGAAGTTGCTAAAAAGAATATCACCCCATGTTTGGGCTGCGGTTTTTGTGAAAAGAATGGCTACTGTGTTACCCAGGATGATGATATGGCATCTGAAATTTACCCTTTGCTTCGCAAGGCGGATGTTGTTGTAATGGCTTCTCCCATATATTTTTACAACGTAACTGCCCAGTTAAAGGCACTTATTGACAGAAGCCAGGCTCTCTGGTCAAGGATATATAAATTTAAGCTTGATGATCCGGCGCGAAATTACAGGCGTGGATTTCTCTTGGCCCAGGGTGCAACAAAGGGGAAGAATCTTTTTGAGGGTGTCAACCTTACGGCCAAATATTTTTATGATGCTGTGGGCGCCGAATTTTATGGGAGCCTAACCTACAGGCATATTGAAAACCCCGGAGATATGGGAAAACATCCAACCGTACATAAAGACGTAAAAAAAACAGTCAAGGAACTTTTATCACCACTTCTTGGGAGAAAGAAAGTGTTGTTCGCCTGTCGGGAAAACGCCTGTCGCAGTCAGATGGCCGCAGCTTTTACCCAATATTTGGCTGGAGATAAAATTGAAGTGGCTTCGGCCGGTAGTGAACCCTCAGAAAAAATTAATCCTGAAATGGTGGAAGTCATGCAGGAAAAGGGGATTGACATGGCATTTCGCAAAACCCGCTTCCTGGATCAAGCTATATCAGAGTTACAACCGGATATTATTGTCACAATGGGGTGTTCAGAAGAATGTCCCGTAATCCCGGGCGTACAAATACAGGACTGGGATTTGCCGGATCCATCCGGCAGATCAATCGAATTTATGCGAAATGTCCGCGACGAAATAGAAAAAAGAGTAAAAGATCTTGTAAAAAGTATGGTCGGCTAAATCATAAAAAGAGGGGGAAATGGCGGAACCTGAAGAGATGTATCAGTGTCAGATTGTAAATTGCGGATATATATACAACCCGGACAAGGGTGACAGGAAAGGGAAGATTCCCAAAGGGACTCAATTTGCCGACCTGCCGGACGACTGGAAATGCCCGATCTGCGGTGCAAGCAAGAAAATGTTCAAGCCGCTTGCCGGTCCCGGTTCCGTGGTAGCAGGAGAATGAACCTTAATAATTGGACACAGATTTTCACAGATAGTATATTTTTTAACCACCAAAAAGATCAAATAATAGAAAAGGAGGTTTAAAATGGATAAATATGTATGTACGGTATGTGGTTATGTTTATGATCCGGAACAGGGTGATTCCGATAGTGGTGTTGCTCCGGGGACAAAATGGGAAGATGTACCGGATGATTGGGAATGCCCGGTGTGCGGTGCTTCAAAGGACGACTTCGAAAAAGAGGAGTAATAGAGGCAAAATATTCGAATATAATGGATGTGCTAATAAAGAAGAAGGTAAACTATGGACAAATATGTTTGCTCCATGTGCGGTTATATTTATGATCCGAAGCAGGGAGATATGGACAACGGTATTCCTCCTGGAACCAAATTCGAAGATTTTCCTGATGACTGGAAATGCCCGGGATGCGGCGCATCAAAAGAGAAATTTAAAAAGATGCGAACTTAATAATAATATGGAATAAGGACAGAAAGATGAAACCAATAGAAATAGCAAAAGATATTTATGATGTGGGGGTTAATGACTGGAATATCCGTGATTTTCACGGGTATTCAACCTATCAGGGCACAAGCTACAACGCCTTTTTAATCGTAGATGAAAAAATTGCCCTTATTGATACGGTAAAAAAAGAATTTTCAGACCAGCTTCTGGAGAACATTGCTAAAATTGTTGATCCCAAAAAGATTGACTATGTTATCAGCAACCACACGGAAATGGATCATTCCGGCAGTTTGCCACGGGTCATGCATAAAATTGGGGAAGACAAGCCTCTGTATTGTTCAAAAATGGGGTTGAAAAACCTTTCCCGACACTTTTCGCAGAAATGGAATTATCATGGAATCGCAAATGGCGAAGAGCTGAGCCTTGGCAAAAGAACCCTTACTTTTTTAGAAACCCGGATGCTCCACTGGCCGGACAACATGTTTACCTACGTGAAAGAGGACAAGATTCTCTTTTCCAGCGATGCCTTTGGCCAGCATTATGCCGGGTATGAAAAGTTTGATGATCAGATCGGCGATTCGATAATGCCCCATGCCAAGAAGTATTTTGCTAACATTCTCCTGCTGTACTCGCCTCTGATACTCAAGCTGTTGGAAAAGGTGACTGAACTTGGTTTGGAAATTGATATGATATGTCCGGATCACGGGATTATCTGGCGGAAAGACCCGGGGAAAATTATTAATGCCTATGCCAAATGGTCAAGTCAGGCGCCCGAGAAAAAGGCAGTTGTCGTGTATGACACCATGTGGCACAGTACCGAAGCAATGGCAGAGGCGATTGCCCAAGGTATCGTCGATGAAGGTGTTATTGCCAGACCCATACACATTCGCAGTTCCCATCGCAGCGAAATTATGACCGAGGTTCTGGATGCGGCAGCCGTTATCGTTGGATCGCCGACTATTAACAACCAGTTGTTCCCGACTGTCAGCGATTTTTTGACCTATATGAAAGGTCTTAAACCCAAAAATAAAATCGGTGCTGCCTTTGGTTCTTACGGCTGGAGCGGTGAGTCGGTTAAGCTAATCAACCAAGAACTTGAAGCCATGAAATTCGATATCATAGACCCGGGCGTTAAGATCCAGTATATACCGGATCAAGATGGCATAAATGCCTGTTATGAACTTGGCAAAAAAATCGGAAAGGCAATAAAGGGATAGTTTTATTTATTAGACAGGATTTAAAGGATGACCATGATAAAATAATAAAAATCATGTCGATCTTGTCAAAACACATTTAGTATGGGAGCCGAATAATAAACTGAAAATGAAAATACCGGTTGTTGATTTGAGTCAATGTAGTTTGTGTGAAGGGTGCATCGAGGTGTGCCCTTCTGTTTTTAAACTAAATAATGCAGGATATATTGAAGTGGTTGAACTTGCCTCTTATCCGGAGATGGAAGTCAGTGAAGCAATAAAATGCTGCCCGGAAGACTGTATTTACTGGGACAAAGGTTAAATCTGAATTGATCCAAATATTTTTAAAAATAATGACCAATGACCAACAGGAAACTCAAGAAAAAAATCCTGGAACTTTTAGGTAGCGATGATCTCGAAAAGAGTCTCGATGAGATCTGTCAACTACCGGCCCGGCAGGCGGTTAACCCGCTTTTTTCATTTTTTTATAGCACTAATGAATTGATCAAATGGCGGGCCATTACTGCAATGGGTGCGGTGGTTTCTCGTCTTGCAGAACAGGATATGGAATCGGCCCGGGTCGTGATGCGGCGTTTGATATGGAATCTGAACGACGAATCCGGGGGGATCGGCTGGAGTTCGCCCGAGGCCATGGGCGAAATCATGGCACGCAATTTCAGGCTGGCCGAGGAGTATGCCTTCCTTCTTGTATCCTATGTCAACGAACAAGGAAATTACATCGAACACCCAATTCTTCAAAGAGGCGTTCTTTGGGGACTGGGGAGACTTGCCCATTCCCGCCCCCGGCTTGTAAAACATGCCGCCCCTTTCCTGCCTCCATATATGCAGTCCGAAGATGCGTTCCATCGCGGATTTACAGCCTGGACTGCCGGAGCCCTCGACGGTGGGTTGCCGAAACCCTTGCTCCAACATCTTTCCAATGATAAAGCCGTAATAAATATCTTTATTGATATGAATCTGGTAGAAACTACAGTGGGTCAACTTGCCAGGGAAGCTCTTTCTAAACTATAGAAATAAAGTAACTACTCAGGTTGTCAGGTTCACAGTTCAGGGTTCACGGTTGATTGCTTTGCGCTCTTCATACTTCTTGAAATAGTTAATGAAACCACGAATAGCAGCGCAGGTTCGTCTA
>JAFDBA010000291.1 GCA_019313505.1 Deltaproteobacteria bacterium | reverse complement strand
CTTTCCCGGTCGGTGTGTAAGCGATGGTTGGCTGCCTCTAATGAAGAAAACTTATAATTTCAGATCCTTAAGTTTTTCGTTAATAAATTTCATATCAAACGTATCAGGATCAAATTCCCCACCAACCCATTCGAGCATAGATTCATGTTCTTCATGTTTTGGATCTTGAATTGCATCCAAAAAATCGGAGTATCCCCAAACACCCCCGCAGTCCTCTGGAGGACATGCCTTTTTTCCTTTAATGACTACAGATGATTCAGAAAAATCTAAAGGTAGAATTTTTTCGAGAACGATTTTATGTTCCCAACCATCACCGAAGTCATATTCATAAACAAAGCTATCATTTGTATTGGAAATGATGTCTTGTAGATAAACCTTCCGCTCATCTGTTACATCCATATCAAAATCCGGGTCTGGAATTCCGATATAAGTGCTTCCAACTCTATATTGATGTAAATGACAATTAAACCATCCCATTGCTACCTGCAAAACAGAATGTAATTGATCTAATCTGATGTTGTCTTTGACAATCAATCTTCTCCATATTGGAGGTTTGCTTCCCACTAAGGAAACTTTGATTTGGTACAACAATTTTGATTTTTTATTCTTCTTTGTCACTGTGACCTCCATGTTTAAGTTGATTGCCAGCCAAAAATTAACCAGCGGCGGTTCGGTAACCAAGGCATTCCAGAAAGCACAAAGCGTGTTGACAGAAATAACGTCAATAACCGCCCGGTATTAGCCGTCTGAGTTAAGCGCCGGGTTCTGTTTCCTTTCTATAATAGAGGAGTTAAGGAACCATTCAGATATTTATGTACAAGACTGGAAATAAGGGTTTGATATGGTATACCTTCTTCAATGGCCTTTATCTTAATTTGATGATAATCCTTTTGAGTAAGACGGAGATTTATGCGTTTTTCTTTTTTCAAGGTATTTCGAGCAGCAGCTATTGCTTTTTTTCTTTCCTGATCAATATTTTTAACAGGCTGCCACTCGTCACGTTCGATTGATTCCATCAGATCTTTCTCTACCTGATCGATTGGCTTAAATGCCTTTTTACTAATTTTTTTCATCATTCCCCCCTTAAGCCGTATCGTTTTGTGTATTTACTGCTTGGAAAGGCAGTTTTTAGAAATATTTCATTATCATTTTCCACGTAAGGTACGATAATGGCATAATTCTCAATTTCCAGAATATACATCTTTTGATTGGGATGTCCTGGATTTTCCTCGATTCCGATTATCTGTCCTGACTCAATCAGATATGCTATTGCCTCAAAGGAAATTCCGCTCTCTCGTTTTAAGATTTCGTTTTTTTCGGAATTCCAATTCAAATATTTCATGCTAATAATATATGCTTATGTCTGCCTTATGTCAACAAATAGTTTGGATGCTGTTGCCTTTTATTAATGGGTGTTTCATGATGGAGCATGATCAACGGTCCGCCTTCGCTGAAAAGCTATGGCGCGACAAGGAGGTGGCATCATGCTCTATCGGTATTGCAGCCAGTTTCTTGCATACTGTCAGTTGGCCGATTTCTCAGTACGTTCCATCCAGGCTTTAACCATCAGGCTGAACGAATTTAAAGCCTTCCTGAAATCTCAAAGAATCCGGTCAGTTCAAAAGATTACATGTCGGCATCTGATTAATTTTGTCGCCAATTATAAAGCACCCTCAGTCCATGTCAGAAAGTCCCGGGTCTGGACGCTCAGACAATTTTACCATTTTTTGACGCTTCACCGGATCATACCTAAAAATATCGCCACCGGTATACCATATCCAAAAATCGAAAAAACAGTACCAGAGTTTCTCTCACAAGAAGAATATAAGCTTTTAATTCGCCACTTAAGTGAACGGGCAGGCTCACCAATGGGCCTGAGAAATCTTATCATAATCATGTTATATATAACGACAAATCAAGGTTTTGTTGAGACATTAAATAACTGATATTAAACTAAAAATTGTTTTAATTCACTATTCAAGACGCGACACTGTTCACAATTTGCTCTTGAAATGCCTTGCAAACTGAATTCCCTATCCGGCCACATCATCAACTTGCATCATGACCCTGCCCGCGGAAACCATCATTACGTGCAACTGCACCGCTCCAATTTCATCATCGGAAATTCCTTTTTCCCTGGCCACGCCAAGGAGGTGTTCCATTCAAGGATAGCAGCTAAAAGCCATGGCCGCAGCAACCTTGATCAAATGTGACGTTTTTTCATCAAGAATCCCTTCGGCCTCAACTGATTTGTGGAAATCGGCAAATAGCTTTCGTTGATTTTCGGATAACATGGATTTCTCCTTTCCTGCAATAAACGGTGAGCAAAATTCTTTCCAGGGCCATGACAGCTAACAAAGAGATCACCAGCGGCGGGTTAAACCAATACCGGAAGTTAACAGTAAATTAAATTGTCATTTACCCCATCCGCTTGCGGTGGGGAATCCGCCCATTCCCTCTCCCTGGGGAGAGGGGTAGGGTGAGGGGATAAAAAGATTAAATCCTTTTACATACCCCGCCCGCTTGCGGCGGGGTGGTTAATTCTTTCTGTTATATAAAGACATTCCATTGAAGCGCCGGCTTTTAGCTGTCCGAGTGGAACGACTTGTTATGCCGAATTCTTAATGATATCAGAATGTAAATACCTTATCTGCTTCCATGGATAATTCATAAAGATCATCCATCCAGGCAATGGGACAAGAGCTTGATCCCTCCAGACCGTGGGATTTCATACACACCCCTCAGACGTAAAAATCGCCTTCAAATTGGTTTATCTGCTCCATTACATTGAACTGTTCAGTGCTGCTTTGTTCAAAAAGAACTCCCTTTCCAAGCATAAAAACGCTTACGTCATCTCCTTTTATGACGGCTACATTGGCTAACCGCATAGCATTGTAAGCTGTTTCAGCATCGTCTGTAAAAATAATGAATAGAACATTCATGACAAGCCTCTTCTTATCCGAAATTATTTTTTGAGAGGTCGGGTAGCCGGGGGCTGTTGCCAGCCCCAAGCCCCCTAAGAACTGTGCATGAGACTTTCACCTCACACAGCTCAAGCCTCTGAAAAGGTTTCCCTTGAGGGGATTCCCGCAA
>JAFDBA010000014.1 GCA_019313505.1 Deltaproteobacteria bacterium | reverse complement strand
CTAAAGTTTAAAGTGAGCTAAAGTTAAGGAATTCTGTCAATTATATAAAAACAGCGGAGCGAAGCGACACCATAACTTTAGGCACTTTAGATCACTTTAGGCACTTTTAACTTGAACAGTTTTAAGTAAAACAGCCCCTTTCAGGGGTAACCCAAAGCCGGGCCCTATGGACCCGGATATTTACTACACCAGACCTTACTGAGAACTTACCTGGATGTCTTATAAAAAAGATTTTTATACGGCTGTAGAAGAATTATGCCAAACCTTTCGATATTTATCCGAAACAGGTTGCCGTGGTTTTGACTGTTCAAAGGAAAGTCTTGAAATAGTGGAATCTTGGGGGCATAAAGAGGCATTTTCTGAAGAAACCCTGGAGGCGATCCGGATTGATCTTGGTGAATGCCGTCGCTGCCGGCTTTCAGAAGGGCGAAAAAATATTGTCTTTGGGGCCGGTGATCCTCATGCAAAGCTGGTATTTGTGGGCGAAGGGCCGGGCTATGACGAGGATCAAAAAGGTGAACCTTTTATAGGGGCTGCCGGCCGTCTTCTTACAAAGATAATAGAGGCCATAAAGTATACCCGGGATCAGGTTTATATATGTAATATCATAAAGTGTCGCCCTCCGGGTAACAGAAATCCCATGCCGGACGAGATAGAGGCATGTTTTCCTTTTTTAAAGCGTCAGATTGTGTCCATAAAGCCGGATATTATATGTGCTCTGGGGACTTTTGCTGCACAGACGCTCCTTGAAACAAAAAAACCTATTTCAAAACTCAAAGGGCATTTTCATGATTATAACGGGATAAGGGTTTTGCCCACATATCATCCGGCTTACCTCCTTCGCAACCCTGGTAAAAAGCGTGATGTTTGGGAAGATATGAAAAAGTTGATGAAGGCGTTGGGTACTTAGCCCGTTGTCCGGTATTAAATTACGGGCATAACGGGCCAACGGGCATAACGGGCTAACGGGCATAACGGGCCAACGGGCACAACCTTTTTTAACTTTAGATCACTTTTAACTTTTCCGGTTTATCCTGGTTAGGGTATTTATTTGTAAATTATGTGGTTTAATTGTTTCAGCATGTTATGAAACATTGAATATGAGATATATACATATTATATTAGTACTGTCGATTTCATTGTTCTGCTGCTCTGGAAACGGTTTTACAGCAGAAAATGAGGTCTATATCATCCAAATGTCGGGTCCAATCAGTCCGGCGGCATCCGGTTTTTTGAAAAAAGGGATTACCAAAGCTTCGGATGAAAGAGTCTCATGTATTATCATCGAGCTTGACACCCCTGGTGGTCTTGCCGAATCGATGCGTGAAATTGTAATGGCAATTTTTGCGAGCAAAATACCGGTTGTGATTTATGTTGCTCCGAGCGGGGCCAGGGCTGCTTCAGCAGGCGTAATGATCACTATGGCGGCAGACATCGCTGCCATGGCGCCGGGGACTAATATCGGTGCCGCGCATCCTGTGGGTGCCGGCGGCAAGGAAATCGGCGGGGTAATGTCCGAAAAAGTAACAAACGATATGGTGGCTAATGCAAGGAGTATAGCTCAAAAAAGGGGAAGAAACGCCGATTGGGTTGAAAGGGCTATCCGGAAAAGCGTTTCTGTGACGGAAACCGAGGCCCTAAAAGCAAATGTCATAGATATTGTGGCAAAAGACATAGATGATCTGATCCATCAGATCAACGGCCGCAAAATCCAAGACAAAGGGGTTTTAAAACTCGAAAATGTCAAAAAGATTTTACTGAAAGAGGATTTAAGGACTAAAATTTTAAAGACTATCAGCAATCCTAATATTGCGTATATTCTTATGATGATCGGTCTTGCCGGTCTTTATTTTGAATTGTCACATCCCGGTGCTGTTCTTCCCGGGGTGGTGGGCGGGATTTCGATTATTTTAGCTTTCTTTGCATTTCAGACCATACCGGTTAACTATGCAGGATTTCTTCTTATTGTTCTTGCCCTTATTTTTTTTATTATGGAGATGAAGATTGCCAGTTACGGGCTTTTGAGTATAGCCGGCATTATTTCGCTTTTGCTCGGCTCTATTATGTTATTTGAAAACAGCGGCAACGGTATGGGACTGTCATGGGAAGTGCTAATACCGACCCTTGTTCTGATTTCAGGTTTTTTTGTGGTTGTTTCAGGTTTTGTTTTTAAATCACACCTGCATAAACCGAGAACAGGTGCAAGAGGTATGGTCGGGGAAATCGGGGTAGTAAGAGAAGCTCTCATGCCCGAAGGCAAGGTGTTTGTGCATGGCGAGTTATGGAGAGCGATTTCAAACGATCCAATCCAAACAGGTGACAGGGTTCGGGTTGTAAAGATCGTAAATCTTGTCCTTGAGGTGGAACCGGTTGAAAGGAGTATATAGTGTATACGGTAATAGCCATAATTATACTGACTGTTTTTTTTCTGTCTTCGGCCATACGCATTTTAAACGAATATGAGCGAGGGGTTATATTCAGACTCGGTAGGGTGATAGATGCAAAAGGGCCAGGATTGATCATACTTATTCCGGTTATTGACAAAATGGTAAAGGTAAGTATGCGCCTTGTGGTCATGGATGTTGATCCCCAGGACGTTATCACCAGGGACAATGTTTCCGTAAAGGTAAATGCAGTTATCTATTTCAGGGTCATTGAACCCGTAAAAGCTGTAATCGAAGTTGAAGACTACAATTATGCCATGTCTCAACTGGCCCAGACAACTTTAAGGAGCGTATGCGGCCAGGCAGAACTAGATGAACTGTTATCTGCAAGGGAAAAGATTAATTCTGAACTTCAAGAAATTCTTGATATGCATACGGATCCTTGGGGCATAAAGGTTGCAACAGTGGAGCTCAAGCATATTGACTTACCCCAGGAGATGCAGCGGTCTATGGCCAAGCAGGCCGAGGCGGAGAGGGAACGGCGTGCCAAAATAATTAATGCAGACGGTGAATTTCAGGCCGCAAGCAAATTAGCCGAAGCTGCTGAAATTATTCGTGAACATCCAATTGCTCTGCAGCTAAGATATCTCCAGACCATGCAGGAGATGTCTACCGAGCGGAATACGACCACAATCTTTCCGTTTCCCATAGATCTTTTCAAGCCGTTCTTAGAGCTTGCGGATAAAGAGAAAAAAGGGAAGGGAGAATAACGGTCATCTATTTATTGACATAATATGTAAAAATTGTTTATAAACCACTTTTTCAGCGGGGGTTTTGTGGCCTCCGCTTGTGCTTTATAAACAAAGGAAAGAAAAGGAGATTTTCGGAACATGGGTAAAAAGACAAAGGAGACCAAAGAAAAACCGCTGGATAAAATGACGGCCACGGAATTGAGGGATGTTGGTAAACAAATACCTGAATTGACAGGAGTTCATGGAATGAACAAGGCCGAACTCATCAGCGCTATAAAAAAGGCCAGAGGGATAACAGAAGATTCCGTGAAAAAGAGTGATTCCTCGGTTCGGAAAATTAAGGAAAAGATTAAAAACCTGAAGACGGAGCGAGAAGCCGCGCTAAGCAATAATGATAATAAAATGGCGAAAATTTACAGACGCCGTATCACCAGATTGAAGAAAAAAACGCGCATAGCAGCCTGATTTTGATGATTTCACTTTCTTTGAAGAATCAGATAAAATCTTTCATCGAGTCCCTTTCCTCTGAAAAGGGGTACTCCATAAATACATGTCGTGCTTACTCTCATGACCTCAAAGAGTTCGTAGCATTTATTAATAAAGAAATCTTTTCAGGGAAGAAACAAAATTCTACGGGTAATATTACTGCAGATCAGGTCAATGGGCTGATGATAAGGGGTTATCTGGGATTTTTACACAAGAAGAACAAAAAGATTACCATAGCGAGGAAGCTTTCAGCTACCCGTTCTTTTTTCAGATATCTCGTCAAACGTGGTGTTATTCCGGACAACCCGCTTGATTCGATTTTGACGCCAAAACAGAAAAAAACGATTCCTGTCTATCTTCCTGTTGATGACATTTTCAGGTTGCTTGATTCAATAAGGACAGACACTCTTTTTGGTTTAAGAAGTCGTGCAATTTTTGAAACCCTTTATTCGAGCGGTATACGTGTTTCAGAGCTTGCCGGTATGAATGTGTTTGATGTTGATTTTACAAAGCAAGTGATCCGAGTGCTTGGAAAAGGGAACAAGGAACGTATTCTACCTGTGGGCAGGAAGGCTTTAAATGCTATTTCCGATTACAGAAAAAGATTACAAATCGAAACCGGCATAAGCACTGACGAAAATACGCCGCTCTTTTTAAATAAAAACAAGGGCCGCCTTACGACCCGTTCGATAGCACGTATTCTGGAAAAGACAGCAAAAGAATGTGGATTGTTAATACCTGTTTCACCCCATTCCATACGTCATTCATTTGCAACTCACTTGCTTGATGCAGGGGCGGATTTGAGGGTGGTACAAGAGCTTTTGGGCCATAAAAGCCTTTCCACTACCCAGAAATATACTCATGTAAGTATCGACAGGTTAATGGAAACCTATGACAAGGCGCACCCGAGACGATAACACGAGACCTTTGAAAAACGCCCCCTTTTGCCCAATCCCGGCGTCAGGCTCAAATTTTAATCCTCAAAATACTAAATGTATTCCTGTGGTTAAAATTTTCGCCTTCCTTGGACTTGAACCCCGGTTAAATATTTAAGACGGATTTAACTGGGCAGGCAAAATTGGATATTTTTCAAAGGTCTCAACACAGGGAAAAAATAAAACGATGAAATTTCATGGCACAACAATTCTTGCTGTCAGGCATAAGGGTAAAGCGGCTGTGGCCGGTGACGGACAGGTTACATTAAATAATACCGTTATAAAGCATAAGGCAAAAAAGGTCAGAAGGATTTACAATGACAGGATAATCGTTGGATTTGCCGGCGCCACGGCCGATGCTTTAAACCTTTCAGAACGTCTGGAAAAAAAGCTCGAGCGTTATAATGGTAATCTGACGCGCAGTGCTGTTGAATTGGCACGGGACTGGCGTACTGACAAGTATTTGAGACGTCTTGAGGCCATCATGATTGCGGTGGATGATAAAAACATGTTTCTTATTTCAGGAAACGGTGATGTGATTGAGCCGGATGAGGGCCTCATGGGTGTGGGGTCCGGTGGGGTCGGAGCCCAGGCGGCGGCAAAAGCCATGCTAAGAAATACGGATATGGATGCTGCTGAAATTGTTAAAGAGGCGATGAAAATAGCAAGTTCCCTATGCGTATTTACAAATGATACTATTACGATTGAAGAGTTGTAGATGACGGTCTCGTAAAAAGTCCAACTTCAATTATAGATGGCTAAGTAAAAAGGTTCATATACAAGGCGTAGTATTTTTTCAGGAACGAGGCCATACATGTAGTGATGGCTAAGTAAAAAGGTTCATATACAAGGCGTAGTATTTTTTCAGGAACGAGGCCATACATGTAGTATGCCGAGTGTCTGTAAAAATACTACAACGCAGTAGATGGGACTTTCTACGACGCCATCACAAATGACAAATTACAACAGGTAGAAAAAAATGAGCAGTCTAAAACCAAACGAAATCGTTCAAGAACTTGATAAATATATAATTGGCCAGCACCAGGCAAAACGCTCTGTTGCCATTGCATTGAGGAATCGTTGGCGAAGGCAACAGGTGCCGGAAGATCTTCGTGATGAAATTGTCCCGAAGAATATTATCCTTATCGGTCCCACCGGGGTAGGGAAGACAGAGATAGCGAGGAGGCTTTCAAATTTAACAGATTCTCCATTTACTAAAGTTGAGGCTTCCAAGTTTACGGAAGTAGGATATGTGGGGCGGGACGTTGAATCTATGGTAAGAGATCTTCTCGAACTTACTGTCAATGTGCTTAAATCAAAGGAACAGGAGGCTGTCAAAGAAAAGGGGCGGCAGATTGCCGAAGAGAGAATGCTCGATCTTTTGCTTCCAAAAGGAGGAGTACAGCCGACACAGAAGCGTGAAGATTCAAAAGAGACACAGTTTGAACTTGTAACATATAAAAGCGATGAATCTTCCCCCACAAGGGAGAAGCTTCGGAAAATGCTTCATCAGGGGAAACTGGACAATCGATATGTTGATCTTGACGTATCGGAGAGAACCATGCCCATGGTGGAGATTTTCTCCAACGTCGGTATGGAGGAGATGGGGATTAATTTTAAAGATATGATGGGTAGCCTTCTTCCCAAAAATACAAAGCGGCGCAAGGTAAAAGTACATGAAGCCATGGAGATGCTTGCGGCTGAAGAGGCTCAGAACCTGGTAGATATGGACAAGGTGATAAAAGAGGCCATAATAAAAGTGGAGCAGTCAGGAATAATTTTTCTTGATGAAATTGATAAAATTGCCGGGGGAGACGGCACCCACGGTCCCGATGTGTCCAGGGGGGGTGTTCAGAGGGATCTTCTCCCGATCATTGAAGGTAGCACTGTTATAACAAAGTACGGCCCGGTTAAGACTGACAATATTCTTTTCATTGCTGCCGGTGCTTTTCATACCGTCAAGCCTTCGGATTTAATTCCGGAACTCCAGGGCCGGTTCCCCATAAGGGTGGAACTGGATGCTCTTGGTCAGAAGGAGTTTGTAAGGATACTGACAGAACCCAAAAATGCTTTAATCCTTCAGTATATGGCTCTTTTAAAGACCGAAGCTGTTGATGTTGTTTTTAAGGATGAGGCTGTTGAAGAAATAGCAAGGATTGCTGAAGAGGTTAACAACATGACCGAGAATATCGGTGCCAGGAGGCTCTACACCCTTATGGAATGCATGCTGGAAGACATCCTTTTTGAAGCACCGGATATGCAGGAAAAGAAAATAGTCATCGATAAAAAGTATGTGGAAGATAAATTAAAGGATATCAAAGATGACGAGGACCTTAGCAGGTACATTTTATAATGGATAACAAATATGAACTCAAATGTTGCCGACATACTGATTGAGGCTCTGCCTTATATTCGCCGTTTCTACGGTATGACCATAGTGGTAAAGTACGGGGGTCATGCCATGGTCGACGAGCAGTTGAAGGAAGATTTTGCCCGTGACATTACTTTAATGAAATTTACTGGACTTAATCCGGTTGTTGTTCACGGTGGTGGTCCGCAGATCAACTCGGTCCTTGACCGCATGGGTATGAATTCCAGGTTCATTAAGGGGATGCGTCTCACGGATGAGGCGACTATGGACGTGGTGGAAATGGTTTTAGGGGGCAAGGTGAACAAGGGGATTGTTGCTCAGATCAATCAGCAGGGGGGTAAGGCTGTGGGGTTGAGCGGTAAGGACGGAGGGCTTATTCGTGCCAGAAAACTTCATATCGTTTACCAGGAGGATAAGGATAAGCCGCCGGAGATAATCGATCCGGGCCTGGTAGGTGAGGTTACCCATATCAACCCTGGTATCATCAATACGCTGACCCAACAGGATTTTATTCCTATTATCGCACCGGTCGGGGCAGGGGAATCCGGTGAAACATACAACATAAATGCAGACCTCGTTGCAAGCAGTATTGCCATAGCTCTTTCAGCAGGCCGATTGATTTTGCTAACCGATGTAGATGGCGTTCTCGATGCTTCAGGGTCCCTCATTTCTTCAATTCGTGCGGAGAACATCAATCAGATGGTGGAAGAAAAAACCATTTCAGGAGGAATGATCCCTAAAATCGAATGTGCTTTAGATGCGCTGAAAAACGGAGTTGGAAAGGTTCACATTATAAACGGCAACAAGCGCCATGCCTTATTACTCGAGCTTTTTACCGATAAAGGGATCGGCACAGAGGTAACCATATGATTGACGGAAAGGGTTCACAATGACCCAAGAGATAATTAAAAAAGCAGATCAGGTTATCGCAAAAACCTACAATAGATTTCCCATTGTCATAGTAAAAGGCAAAGGATGTAAGCTCTGGGATACACAGGGTAAAAAATATACCGATTTCGTTGCCGGGATTGCCGTATGTAATCTCGGACATGCACATCCGGGGGTTTCAAAGGCGCTTTCAAGGCAGGCTGACACCCTTTTTCACGTGTCTAATCTATATTATACAATTCCCCAGATAGAGCTGGCATCCTGGCTTACGGAGAAAAGTTTTGCCGACCGGGTTTTTTTCTGTAATAGCGGAGCTGAAGCAAATGAGGCCGCCATTAAGCTTGCCCGGATATATTTCAAGGAAAAAGGAGAAAACGGGCGATACAGAATAATTTCAATGGAGCATTCTTTTCATGGTCGGACCATGGCAACCCTTTCTGCAACCGGACAGGAAAAGATAAAAAAAGGATTTGAACCTGTGCTCGAAGGTTTTGACTATGTGCCGTTTAATGACATTGGTGCATTGCTCAGTAAAATAGGCCCGTCAACATGCGCTGTTTTAATAGAACCGATACAGGGTGAAGGCGGGGTTTGCTGCCCTGACCAAGGGTACCTTAAGGCCGTAAGACAAGCTTGTGACCAAACCGGCACTCTTTTGATATTCGATGAGATACAGACAGGGATAGGACGTACAGGAAAACTTTTCGCCTATGAACATTTCGATATGGAACCGGATATAATGACCCTGGCCAAAGCCCTTGCCAATGGATTGCCAATAGGGGCCATGCTGGCCAGAGAAGAAGTGGCCGATGCTTTCGGGCCGGGATCACATGCTTCGACATTTGGTGGCACTCCGGTTGTCACTGCGGCTTCACTTGAAGTTGTAAGGGTGCTTTCAGAAGAAAATATCATAGATCATTGCAAAAAAATAGGAGCTTATTTTAAGGAAAAGCTTTCATGGTTGAAAGACAGGCATGAAATGATCGAGGATGTTCGCGGTATGGGTCTCCTTTTGGGTATGAAGTTGAACATTGAGGGGGATAAGATTGTTACTTCGTGCATGGAAAAAGGGTTTCTCATAAACTGCATCCAGGGGAATATTTTACGGTTTATTCCTCCGCTTATAATAGAAAAAAAAGAGATAGACGCTCTCGTAGTATGCCTGGATGAGGTTTTAAATTGAAAAAAGACATTTTGACACTTATAGATCTTACCAGAGAGGATTTTGAAGAACTCTTTGAACGGGCAACTGAACTAAAAAAAAGGTATAAAAACGGGGTTGCAGACAAGCCTCTTGCCGGTAAAACCCTGGGTCTTATATTTGACAAACCGTCTACTCGCACACGCCTCTCCTTTGAAGTGGCAATGGTTCAGCTTGGGGGGACGCCAATTTTCATGAGCGCCAAGGACACTCAGATAGCACGAAACGAACCTGTTCGAGATACCGCCAGAGTTCTTTCAAGATACTTAGACGGTTTGGCGATTAGGACATATTCACAGGATCTGTTGAAAGAGTTCGCCGAATTTGCTAACATTCCGGTCATAAATGCATTGACCGATCTATTTCATCCGTGCCAGGTATTAAGTGATATTATGACGGTGATAGATATTAAAGGCGATTATAAGGATATCAGGATAGCCTGGGTCGGAGATGGGAATAATGTAGCTCATTCATGGCTAAATGCTGCGGCTGTTTTGGATTTGAACCTTGTTTTAGCATGCCCGGACAAGTATCCCCCTCGTAGGGATGTTTTGGAAAAGGCTCTTGAGAAAGGGGTTGGGAAAATTGCCGTAACATCGAATGCTGTTGAAGCGGTAAAAAATGCCGATGTAATCTATACCGATGTCTGGGCCAGCATGGGACAGGAGAGTGAGCACGGTAAAAGAAAGCATGTGTTTGAGGCTTTTCAGGTAGATCAAGCGCTTCTAAAAAATGCGAGCCAAGATGTTATAGTGATGCATTGCCTCCCGGCGCACAGGGGTGAAGAGATTAGCGAAAATGTGCTGGAAGGTCCGAATTCAGTTGTCTGGGATCAAGCTGAAAACAAACTCCACATGCATAAAGCTATACTTGATGTTTTAATGAAAGGGGATTAGATCGTGTCTGATACCGTTAACAAGGTGGTTTTAGCTTATTCCGGTGGACTGGATACATCGGTGATTTTAAAGTGGCTGATCCAAACTTACCGTTGTGATGTTGTTGCATTTTCTGCAGATGTAGGCCAGGGGGATGATCTGAATCGGGTAGAGGAAAACGCCTTAAAAACAGGGGCAACCAAGGTTTATATAGATGATTTGAAGGAAACCTTTGTAAAAGATTATGTTTTCCCTGCGTTTCGGGCAAATGCTATTTATGAAGGACAGTATCTTCTGGGCACCTCTCTTGCCAGGCCTCTGATTGCAAAACGGCAGATGGAGATTGCCGGGATTGAGGGGGCGGATGCTGTGAGCCATGGTGCCACCGGAAAAGGAAACGACCAGGTGAGGTTTGAGCTCAGCTATTTTGCAATGGATCCGCATATAAGGATTATTGCTCCCTGGCGTGAGTGGGAGCTTAACTCGCGAAGCGCCTTGATGGCCTTTGCCGAACAGCACGGTATCGAGGTGCCGACAACCCGTGCAAAACCATACAGTACCGACGGAAATCTCCTTCACATAAGTTTTGAAGGGGGCCTGCTTGAGGACCCATGGAAACAGCCGCCTGACGACATGTTTATTATGACGGTTTCACCCCAGGCCGCACCGGACCAGGCTGAAATTATAGAAATAACGTTTAAACAGGGTGATCCTGTGGCCATAAACGATAAAAACATGTCCCCGGCAGAACTTCTCAAAGAGCTAAACAGGTTAGGGGGGCGTAACGGCATCGGCAGGATCGATATTGTCGAGAACCGTTTTGTCGGTATGAAATCCCGTGGTGTTTATGAAACTCCGGGCGGCACGGTGTTGAGGGCAGCCCACATGGCGATTGAATCGATTACAATGGACAGGGAAGTAATGCACCTGAGGGATTCTTTAATTCCAAAATATTCCGAGCTTGTGTATTATGGCTTTTGGTTTTCACCTGAAATGAAACTCTTGCAGGATATGGTCGATCAAACCCAGATGAATGTCTCAGGGGTTGTACGACTTGAGCTTTACAAGGGGAACTGCAGTGTCCTGGGACGTAAATCAGATGAATCGATTTACAGTGAGGATTTTGCAACTTTTGAAAATGACAGTGTATACAGCCAGAAAGATGCTGAAGGCTTTATACGTCTGAATGCTTTGAGACTTCGTATTCAGAAGATGATGGAAGAAAAGCGATAGATTAAAACCTAATCCGGATAAACCTGAAAAGTGACTAAAGTGAACTAAAGTTTGAAGTGCCTAAAGTGCCTATATCTGGTTAGCCGGTTAACCGGTTAGCCCGTTGTCCGGTATTAAATTACGGGCTAACGGGCATAACGGGCCAACGGGCACAACCTTTTTTAACTTTAGATCACTTCACACTTTTTTAGTTTATAAAATATAATACAAGAAAAAGTAAAAATATTCCAACTAAGTGACTAAATTTTACGTTAACATGAGGATTATATGGCTAAAAAGCTCTGGGATGGCAGGTTTTCAGAAAAGACAGATATAATGGTCGAAGATTTTACATCATCGATCGATATAGATAAAAGGCTTTATTCTTATGATATTAAAGGGAGTATTGCCCATTGCCGTATGCTTGCCAAAACGTCTATTATTTCTGAGGAGGATGCTTCATCATTGATAGAAGGTCTTGGCGTGATAAAAAGAGAGATAGATCGGGGAGATTTTCAGTTTGATAAAAGCCTGGAGGATATCCATATGCATATTGAAACCAGGCTTATCGAGAAAGTGGGTAAAGTTGCCCAGAAGCTTCATACCGCAAGAAGTCGAAACGACCAGGTGGTTCTGGATGTCAGGATGTATTTGAGAGAGGAGACTTTAAATACAGTAAAGCGGCTTGTAGTGCTCCAAAAAGTTATAGTCGAACTTGCAAAAGCCCATATTGACGTTGTTTTGCCGGGATACACTCATTTGCAGAGGGCTCAGCCGATTCTCTTGTCCCACCATCTGATGGCGTATTATGAGATGTTTTCAAGGGATGCCGGCCGGTTTGAAGACTGTTTGAAACGGATAAACGTGATGCCCCTTGGCAGTGCCGCCCTTGCCGGAACAACATACCCGATTGACAGGGAGTATGTAGCCCGGATTCTTGACTTTCCGGAAGTATCGGCAAACAGCATGGATGCAGTTTCAGACAGGGATTTTATCATCGAATTTCTGTCAGCAGCAAGTATTTGCATGGTTCATTTGAGTCGCATGTCAGAAGAGTTAATTCTGTGGTCTTCATCGGAATTTGGTTTTATCGAGCTCCCGGATTCCTTTGCCACCGGCAGCAGTATAATGCCCCAGAAAAAGAATCCTGATGTGCCGGAACTTGTACGAGGGAAAACCGGCCGTGTTTTCGGGGATTTAATTTCACTTTTAACTGTTATGAAATCATTGCCGTTGTCTTATAACCGGGACATGCAGGAGGATAAAACCGCACTGTTCAGTACTGTGGACATATTGACAGAATGTTTGGAAATTTACATAAAAATGCTTCCAAAACTGAAAGTAAACAAAGAAGTGATGCAACGGGCCACATCCAAAGGATTTTTAAATGCAACTGATATGGCGGATTATCTTGTGACCAAAGGCATGGCATTCAGGCAGGCCCATGGCTGTGTGGGAGAAGCGGTTGCCTATGCATCGAACAAAAAAAAGGAGCTTCATGAACTTACCTTAAAAGAGCTGAAATCCTTTTCATCCCATATTGAAAAGGGTATCTTTGATATTTTAACAACTGACCAGATGATAAACCGGCGAACATCTTTTGGCGGAACGGCGCTAAAAAACGTAAAGGCTGCCATAAATAATGCTGAAAAGGACCTTGCTGTGGAGACAGGGGATTTATCTGTTGATAAAAATAAAATTATCTAAAAAATATATTATTTTAATATGTTCTATTGTTATTTCGATTGTCTTCATTTTCTCGGCATGTGGCAAGAAGGCACCCCCCAGGGCACCTGATCATGAAAAACCCCATTCAATCTTCAATCCTAATTTTAAGGTGATTAATGCATCATTTTTTATACCGGAACAACGAGTTGTATTGTGAGGATGTTCCGATCCGTATGATTGCAGAAAAGGTTGGCACTCCTTTTTATTTATACAGCCATGCCACCTTAAAGCGCCATTTTCTTGTTTTTGATGAAGCCTTTGAAGGCTTAGAAAGGCTTGTATGTTTTTCTGCAAAGGCCAATACTAACCTTGCGGTTTTAAAACTGTTTGAAAGCCTTGGGAGCGGGCTCGATGTTGTTTCCGGCGGAGAACTGTATCGTGGATTAAAAGCCGGTTTCTCTCCGGATAAAATTGTTTATTCAGGGGTGGGAAAGTCCATTCACGAAATAGACTATGCTCTTGAAGCAGAAATTTTAATGTTCAATGTAGAGTCTTTGGAAGAACTTGAACTTATAAACGAAAGGGCAGGTCTTTTACAAAGAAAAGCTCCTGTGGCCATTCGTGTAAACCCTGATGTTGATCCGAAAACTCATCCATACATCTCAACAGGTCTGGGGAAAAACAAATTCGGCATTGATACGGAGACCGCCATTGAAGGATACAAGGTTGCAAGCAAACTTAAGAATATCAATATTATGGGCATCGATTGCCATATAGGATCACAGATTACAGAATCAAAACCTTTTATAGAAGCTCTGGAAAGCCTAAAAAAGCTGATAAATGAACTCAAGCAAATGGGAATCGAAATCAGATACATGGATATGGGTGGGGGTCTTGGAATAAAATATGAGGACGAATCGCCACCCCATCCCCGTGAGTATGCCAGGGCAATTGTGGAGTCTCTCAAAGGCTCGAATCTTCAGCTTATTCTGGAACCAGGCAGAGTTATCGTTGGAAATGCCGGAATACTGGTTAGCAGCGTTCTTTTTAGAAAGTCGGGAAAAGTTAAGGAGTTTATTATTGCTGATGCAGGTATGAACGATCTGATGCGTCCCACACTGTATGGTGCTTTTCATGCCATTGAACCGGTTATAAGGACTGAAGATCCGCCGATAACGGCAGATGTTGTTGGTCCGATTTGCGAGACCGGTGATTTTCTGGCGGTGGACCGCAAGATGCCCGATGTAAAGAAAGGGGATCTCATTGCGGTGATGAGTGCGGGTGCGTACGGCTTTACCATGTCGTCCAACTATTGTTCCAGGCCAAGAGTGGCTGAAGTGATGGTAAAGGATGACAGATTTCATATTGTTAGGGCTCGCGAGAGTTACGAGGATCTTGTTGACGGTGAATCGATTCCACCGTTTCTTGATGATTAAAAAATGTAACCACTTGCCTTAGTTCCTTATTTGTGAATTTTTTGCATTTTATGGCAAAAAATATCTAGATTTATTGAGTGTTAAGTGCCTAAAGTGACCTAAAGTTAAGGTATTCTGTCAATTTTATCTAAAATAAATAGCCGGAGCGTAGCGACTCCTTAACTTTAGATCACTTCAAACTTTAGATCACTTCAAACTTTTCCGGTTTATCCGGATCAGAAATTATGAAAAAAATAGATTTTTACAAGATGAGCGGCAGCGGCAACGATTTTATAATCGTTGATAACCGCGATAAAATTGTCGATGAAACCGATTTGCCAAATTTTATCGCCAAAGCATGCCGTAGAAAAATGTCAGTCGGTGCTGACGGTTTTATCCTTGTGGAAAACACTGATACTGCGGATTTCAAGTGGCGATTTTATAATTCTGACGGCAGTGTTGCGGAGATGTGCGGGAATGGTGCCAGGTGTGTTGCACGCTTTGCATATTTAAATGGTATTGCAGGACCGGACATGTTATTTGAAACCCAGGCCGGTATTGTTTATGCCCAGGTTGCCGGGGAGAGTGTTAAAGTAAAAATGACTGATCCGTTAGATCTTAGAATGGATTATTCAATTGAACTTAAAAACAGTTCACTTTCCATCTCCAGCGTCACCACCGGTGTTCCCCACGCGGTGATTGTGAAAGACATGATCGAGGATGCTGAAGTGATTCAAGCGGGCAGGGAGATACGATTCCACGATATGTTTGCCCCTGCCGGCGCCAATGTAAATTTCGTGTGTCATTTAAAGGACAACATCATTGAGATACGGACATATGAGCGGGGTGTTGAAGATGAAACTCTGGCTTGCGGTACAGGTGCGGTTGCCAGTGCAATTATTATGGCACGTAAAATGAAGGTAAAATCCCCTGTATATGTTCTGACACGGAGTGGTGGATATCTGAAGATCTTTTATCAAGAAAATGATGGTAAATATCACGATATTTATCTTGAAGGTGACGCTCGCATTATTTACAAGGCTCAGCTCTGGGAAGATGCATGGAAAGATGATTGAAACGCCCCATAAGCGCTAAGTTATTTTTTACACCGGAAGGACTGTGGAATGTTTACTGAAAAAAATGAACGTCTTTTAAAACAAAAAGGTTGCCGTTAAAAAATTTATGATTTAAATAAGTTAAGAAATTCCGAGACGTTAATGGAATTCCATACCGCATACATTGGTGCAGGGTCAAACATCGGGAATAAACTTTTAAACTGTAAAAATGGTATAGCTGCTCTGACAAGAGCCAAAAAAACAGTATTGAAGGATTGGTCGCGATTTTACAAAACCGAACCTGTTGATTACAAAGCCCAGGACTGGTTCGTAAATTTAGTAGTAAAGATTGAAACCACCCTCGATCCTTTTCAGCTTTTAAATGAACTTAAGTCAATCGAGCGTGATACAGGGCGGGTGTATGACCCTATACGGTTTGGCCCGCGGATTCTCGATCTGGATATTATTTTATATGATGATTTGGTGAAAAATTCATCCGGACTGGTTATCCCTCATCCCAGGATGCATAAAAGATGTTTTGTGTTAAAGCCTATTTGTGATATAGATCCAAAAATTGTCCATCCTGTCTTAAAAAAGGATATGCAATATTTGTTAGATATTCTGGACGAAAAAGAACAAGGGATCATTGAGTATTAATGCGATTATTAATTTTATTGGGCATTATATACCTTTGCTACAGGGCTCTAAAATCCTGGATGCTTCAAGGTAGATCGTCGCAGAAGACTGTATTTGGCAATACGGCCGGCGAGATCGATGATGTTATGATCAAAGATCCTTTCTGCGAAATATATTTCCCTAAAAAAGATGGTGTGCATTTGCGAATCGACGGAAAGGATTTATATTTTTGCAGCAAAGAATGCAGAGATAAATTTGCAGAAAAGTATTCAACCTAAATTATGCAAGCCGGAACCAAAAAAGACCGGTTTTATTTTTACCACGAAGATCACGAAGGAAAAAAAGAATAAAATATATAACCTTCGTGCTCTTCGTGTACTTCGTGGTGTGATCAAACTTTTTTTGCCACAAAATGCATAAGATTCAACTTTAAGGAATTAATATATCATACAGGAGGTATTCCCAGATGAAATTTTTTATCGATACTGCAAACATTGACGAAATAAAGGAAGCAAACAGCATGGGTATGGTTGACGGCGTTACAACCAATCCGAGTCTGATTGCAAAAGAAGGTCGAGATTTTGAAGAGATTATAAAAGAGATTTGTCAAATAGTTGACGGTCCCATCAGTGCCGAGGTTATTAGTATCGATACCGAGGGTATGATTAAAGAAGCCCGTCATCTGGCAAAGATCCATGATAATATCGTTGTTAAGATTCCAATGACGGTTGACGGTTTGAAGGCAACACGGGTGCTATCGGAAGAAGAAATAAAAACAAATGTAACATTGGCCTTCTCACCATTGCAGGCCCTTATGGCTGCAAAGGCCGGGGCTACTTATATAAGCCCTTTCATCGGGCGTCTTGATGACCTGGCCCAGGAAGGTCTTCTACTGATTGAGCAGATTGTTGAAATTTACAGTAACTATGCATTTGATACCGAAATCATCGTAGCAAGCATTCGCAATCCGCTTCATGTGCTGGAGTCGGCTTTAATGGGGGCAGACATTGCAACCATTCCTTTTAGTGTCCTTGGCAAACTGGCAGCTCATCCCATGACCGACAAAGGTCTCAAAGCTTTCCTTGACGACTGGGAAAAAACAAAAAAGTAGGAACTTAATCAAAACAATGTTTCCGGGCGGGCATATAAAAAATGTATTGAGGCACCCCAACAATTTGACGCTGTTTCGCATGGCTTCAGTACCACTGATTGTGATTCTGCTTATGTTCCCCGGCAGAGTCTGTACATTCATGGCTGCACTGATTTTCACCGCTGCCGCCATAACCGATTTTTTAGACGGATTTTTTGCAAGGCAAAGAGGATTGGTGTCTACTTTCGGAAAGGTTATGGATCCTGTTGCAGACAAGGTTCTGGTTTCTACTTCTTTTATTATGATCACTTCACTCGGGTGGATACCGGCCTGGATTGTTTGCATCATTATCGGGCGGGAGATCGCAGTGACCGGCTTGAGGAGTATTATTGTCGATAATGGTCAAGACGTTTCCGCATCCAGTCTCGGGAAATACAAAACCGGATTTCAAATTGCGGCCATCATTCCGCTTTTAATACACTTTCAATATCTTACGATCGATTTTCATGCAATAGGGATCATATTTTTATGGCCGGCCTTGATATTGACTGTCTGGTCAGGTATGGGCTATTTTATAAAATTCGGAAGTCTTCTTAAGAAATAATTTTCTCTTGACAAAATCGGAAAAAATATTTATGAACTTGCACCATTGAGCGGGAATAACTCAGAGGTAGAGTGCGACCTTGCCAAGGTCGAAGTCGCGGGTTCAAATCCCGTTTCCCGCTCCATTTTATTTGAAACCTTTGAAAAATGCTCAGTTTTGTTCAAGGCCAAGGAAGACGATAATTTTAACCACAGGAATACATTGAGTATTTTGAGGATTAAAATTTGAGTCTGACGCAGGAATTGAGCAAAAGGGGGCGTTTTGCAAAGGTTTATTTTTGGCGGCATAGCCAAGTGGTAAGGCAGCGGTCTGCAAAACCGCTATTCACCAGTTCGAATCTGGTTGCCGCCTCCAGTGATATCAAGGGGTTATGGTTTACGCCGTAACCCCTTTTTTTGTTGTGTGCCCGGCATGGTGCAGATCATTGAAACGGATTTTACTGTGATTTAAGGTTTTGTTGATACTTCTTACATTCTTACATTAATACATTTTATAAGTTAAATCATTTCTTGCTTTCTTTCACAAAAAATGTAATGTATATTCAATGGGTAATAAAAAAGTGTTTTCCACAAGAGTTGATGAAGACTGCATAAAAAACCTAAAACATCTTGCTGTTGATACAAGCAAATCCTTGGGTGTTCTATTAGAAGAAGCCATTCAAGACCTTCTTAAAAAGTATAAAAGGAAACCCAATCAATAAGGAGCCTTTCTGTGGAAAATAACGAAGCCGAGCTTAACATATACAAAACAAACGCTCGATTATTTCAAATACTTTCCTATATGTCCGAAGCCGAAAGGCGAAAACTCAAGTCTGCATTAATTGCTAATCTGCCCAAATCCGAAAGTCGAAAACATTTATCTGTGTTAATCCCCAATTTATCTGTAACCAAAAGGCTGGAACTTCTGAAAAGGTTGGAAAATTGGCATCACTCCAAAATTGCAGAGTTGAGGGAACATCCCAGGAAATCCTCTTTTATCCCTGCAGAATGTTTAAGTGATGGTGTTAGCTTTACAGATTTCATTCAAAATATTAGTAATGGTGGTGTCTTTATCCAGACCGAAGTCGGCTTTTATGTTGGGCAGCAAATTACAATGACTTTCTCGCTTCCCGAAGTTGAAAAAGACATAACCATTAGTGGTAAAGTTGTTAGGTTTGATTCTCAGGGAATCAGCGTGCAATTTGATAAACTTTTAACTAATATTTAATGCATACCTTCACAAATCTAACCTATATCAGGATCCACAAGGGCTTTACCCGGAAGAAGCCCAAGAAATAAGGGAGCCCCTTTCCATCGACCCATTCCAGTCATAACTATCATAATGTGGTAAAGCCATGTAATTTAATTCATAATTTTGTGTAATTTACCCCACAATTACATACATTTTTCTATGAATTTGTATTGTAATATTTACCCTAAAATTGATGCCAACGCTTAATAGGTAAGGCTTTGCCCTATAACAGACTGTATTTGCATGATTTTTGCATGTAATAATCGGCATTATTCATCATTGATTAGGAATTTATCGTAAATCCCAACAAAAAAGGAATTATCAATGAAAGAACAACGTCTATATAAAAGATTTTCGGCTAAACTTCCTGTAAAACTGCAGGCCGTAGCGTCAAGCAGATTAAGGCATCTTTATGTTGAAACTAAAGACATATCTGTCGGCGGTGCATTTATTTATACAAAGGAGGCCTCTTTTATTCCAGATGATACGCAGTTTATTGTAAACTCTTCCAACCCGAATAAAAGAACTATAAAACTGAAGAAATTGAAGCGGTTGGAAAATTGTATAGGCACTATGGTGCGCTCAACTTCAGAAGGTATAGCAATTCGTTTTAACAGACCAGTGGAACTGTTTGTTTAAATGACTCTTAAATTCCAACAATAAAGGAGTTGTCAATGAAAGAGCGACGCCTATATAAAAGACATACGGCCAGGCTCCCCTCAAGACTAAAAGCCATAATGACCTCAGGCAAAAAAAAGATTTATGATCTTGAAACCAGAGACATATCTATTGGCGGAACATTCATTTATACCAAGGAGTCCTTATCCTTTCCGGAAGGAACACAGTTTATTATAGACCTCACCATCCCGAGTGGCAGTATTAAAGAACTGACGGTCGTGAAAAGTTTGATGGAATGTACTGGAACCATGGTGCGTTCAACCTCAGAAGGTATAGCGATTCAGTGTGATACAGAATGTGAGATTATGAGTATAAGAGGCTCGTAAATTGCAGTAGCGGAGATCAAATTCTTCCGTATGTTAATGATGGTTTAGGCAGAGTCAGCAAAGGTTCTGCACGACAGGGATCTGGCAAAGATTTATAAGGATGAAAAAGGAACAATAAACTGTATTAATTGTACATCGCTTCGATTTGGTCCTTATATTTTTTCAGGACCTCCATCCTTCTGATTTTCAATGTGGGTGTAAGCTCCCCGCCTTTCTGACTGAATTTCTCAGAATGAATATAAAACTTTCTGATTTTATCAAATTCTGTCAGCCCCCTGGACTGGATATCTATCCTTTCCATGTAAAAGTTTGTTATTTCCGGCAGTTCAATGAGCTCCACCCATGTTGTCCACTTAAGTCCAAGTTCCTTTGCATATTCTTCAAGAGTTTCAAAACACGGGACGACAATTGCTGAAATATATTTCCTGCCGTCACCAACAACCGCGATCTGCTCAATATAATGATCCCTGGCGACAGCGGTTTCAATCATTTGCGGGGCGATATTCTTGCCCGTGGATAAAACTATAAGATCTTTTATCCGGCCTGTGATCCTTAAAAAACCATCATTATCAATTTTACCAATATCCCCTGTCCTGAGCCACCCGTCGATTATTACTTTTTCAGTTTCTTCGGGCTTATTGAGATATCCTTTCATTATATTCGGCCCCCGGGCAAGGATTTCACCTGATTCATCGATTCTGATTTTACAGAGAGGCACTGGTTTTCCTACAGTTCCGAATTTAAAGGCCCCTGGAGTGTTGCAAGTTATCATGGGAGAAGATTCAGTAAGCCCGTATCCCTGGCAGACAAGAAGCCCTATGGAAAAAAAGAATTCCTCAATATCTTGTGAAAGAGCGGCGCCCCCCGCTGAAAAAAACTTTTTATCACCCCCCACGATCTCTCTTAATTTTTTCAAGACAAGTTTGTCTGCAAGATCATGGGATAATCTAAGCGGGAGATTAACAGGTTTCCCGTCCTTTTTTCTGAAAGCATATTTGCGTCCTGTGGAAACCGCCCATTTAAAAAGAAGCCTTTTTAAAAAAGATGCCTGCTCGATTTTGTTATAAACTGTGGAGTAAATTTTTTCATAAAGCCTTGGCACACTCACCATTATGTTCGGCCTGACCTCCCCCATGTATTCAATTGCCTTTTTCGGATTTGAAAGGTAACAGTTCATGGCCCCGCATTTAAAAATAAAAAAGGACCAGGCCCTTTCATAAACATGACTGAGAGGCAGAAAACAAAGGGAGCGATCTCCGAGGCCCACATCAAAGTTTTTCTCCACAGAAAAAGCCTGATGGGAAAAATTGGAATGGGTCAACATAACCCCTTTTGGTTCACCGGTTGTTCCAGATGTATAGACAATGGTCGCGATCTCATCAGGGTTACTGGCAGCAATCCTTTTCTCCAGTTCTCCGATTTTATCTGAACCCAAAGAAGAGGATACAAACTCTGAGAAACAAACAGATTGATTCCCCTTAAGTTTCACATTGCTGTCAAAAGAGACTATTTTTATATGATTTTCACCGGATTCAGCAATGGAAAAAGTTTTGTCATACTGATCTTGTTCACCCGTAAAAACAAGTCGTACACTCGCGTCTTTTATAATGTACTCTGTTTGTTCACGAGTATTGGTCGCGTACACAGGGACAGATATCCCTCTGACACACATAATTCCGAAATCAGCAATGGCCCATTCATATCTGTTTTGCGAAAAAATAGCGACACTGTCCCCCTCTTTAATACCCGCATTTAACAGGGCAATGGCGACCTCCCTGATTTTTACGCCGAGATTTTTGTAGGATATTTCATGCCATGTACCTCCTGTTTTATATTTCAAGGCAATGGAGTCACCGTATTCATCGGCCCTTTCAATAATCATTTTCGCGAGTTGTTCTTTTTGCATACCGTGGAATCTCCGAATTAATAGCTGTTTTTTTTTAAGGATCACTAACCTGCTCAAACAGCCAGACATGTTATATTTTATCACCAATCGGTTCTATAATTTATTGAGAAGTTAATATAATTCATATTATTCCCTTGATTCACCGTCAAAAAAATAAAAAACCTCGTTGCGCTTGATCAATCAAGCAGATAGTATAGCTTTGACAATAAAAAACTATCATCAACGAAGTGTAACAATTATGGCACAAGGCGTTCTTCCTTTCAAGTATGCAACATAAAAAAAACACAACAGGGATGACGACATCGGCTGGACTTCCGATGTATCTGAATTTGGCCAAGGTAATAGGTTAACTAAAAAACTTGAGCTTTTTTGTTTTATATGTCATTTTTATTGTGTCCTGAAAAACTTGGTCCTTTGGGCCAGGATTCTTTACTATTGATATTTTTACCCACCACCATACAAAGGCAATTCAAACAGATGGAAGCGGAGGTTTGATATGAAATTCGGAGTTAATGGGTTAATACCGATTTTATTGATATGCCTCGGAATCTTGTCACCGGTTTATGCCGAAGTGGAATACAATGTTCTGAAAACATTCAAGCTTGAAAATCAGCCTGTTGATATGGCTTTTTCGGCCAGTCGCAACGAAATTTATGTTCTAAACCCAAAAGGAGAATTGTTGATTTACGATGCCAACAATCGTTTGACCGAAAAAATCAACGTCGGCGAAGGCTATGATAGGTTGCAGCTGATCCAAGGTTCGAATGTTCTTTGCTTGAGCAGTCGTAAGGACAAAAAGATTCAGGTCATCCAGTTGGAATTTGTTCAGAAGATCGATACGTTAGGTTCCCCCTATAAGGGATCCGAGGATGCACCGGTGGTTATTGCCGTTTTCAGTGAATTCCAGTGACCGTATTGTTTGAGACTGACGTCTCTACTCGATCAGGTGATCGAAAATTACCCTAAGAAAGTAAAGATCGTTTATAAAAACTTTCCGATCCGATCCCACAAGTATTCCGAACTTTCGGCCAAGGCTGCCCTGGCAGCAGAAAGGCAGGGCAAGTTCTGGCCCTTTCACGACCTGTTGTACGCAAACTTCAAGGACCTTAGCGATAAGAAAATGCGTGAAATTGCCAAGCAGTTGAAACTTGACATGGTTCAGTTTGAAAAAGACAGGAAAGATCCGGCGATTACCGGTAAAGTTCATGCCGACATGCTGGATGGAAACAAAGCCGGGGTCAGGGGTGTGCCGACTGTTTTCATCAACGGCCGGCGCCTTCGAAAGCGCAGCCTGAGAGGTTTTTCAGAAATGATTAACAGGGAGCTGGAGAAAATCGGAAATTCATCGTCCCAAAAATGAAAGTCTCATAAAAAGCTCCAAATTGAGATGTTTTTGAGATGTCTTAAGGAATAATTGACATGGATTACCAAACCCTTTTTTCCTTGACAAAAAACAAACCTTTTAATAAAAATGAGTATTAATTCCTACCGATTTAGAATGAAAATACCATACTGTTAAGGTCTGAAAAACTACTATTAAGGATTCAATAATGACAAAAAGAAGATCTATGTTGCAGTGGAAGGGTATTCTGATTTTAATTGTTCTGATCTTTGCCTCATTACTATGTATTGAGGCAAGAGAAACCCCTTTGGCTATAGAAAAAAGAGCCGATATTATTAAAATTAATATGCTCAGATCTTTTGGAGATCTTGAAAGGCCCGAAGTTGTATTTTTTCATGATCTGCATACAGAAAATTTAAAGAAAAGCAATAAAGATTGTAAGACCTGTCATCTTAACGAAAAATCCTCCTTAGACCGCCTTTCTTTTAAATTCAAAAGGCTTAAAGATACCGGTAAAAAGGAGGTTATGAACATTTATCATAACGAATGTATTGGATGCCATAAAACAACTGCAGCATCAGGACAAAAAACAGGGCCTGTCGAGGTTTGCGGAGAATGTCACAAAAATAAAAATCTGGTAATATCTTCCCGGACACCAATGGGTTTTGATAAATCTCTTCATTACCGTCATTCACAGGCACAGCAAAATAAATGCGAACAATGTCACCACGAATACGACCAAAAGAATAAAACGCTGGTTTACGCGAAAAATAAAGAAGGTTCCTGCCGATACTGTCATCTGCAAGATAAGGAAAGTCTTGATATACAAAAACCGATTTCCATGGAGCTGGCATCACATTTGTCCTGTATTGATTGTCACCGGAAAACTCTTAAAAAAAAGATGGATGCAGGGCCGGTCAGTTGTCAAGGATGCCACGATCTAAAACAACAGCAGCAAATAGTTAAAGTCGATAATGTACCCAGAATTAAAAGAGGGCAACCGGATAATGTTTTAATCCGAACAGGGGATAAAAAAGGAAGTGTTATAGGTATGATGCGTGTTCCTTTTCCCCACAAGGCCCATGAAAAATACAACGATACATGTCGTGTATGCCACCATGGGGAATTGAAATCATGTGCAAGTTGTCATACCATAAACGGTTCAAAAGAAGGAAAATATATAAAGCTTGAAACTGCAATGCATCAAACCGGGGACAAAAGCAGTTGTCAAGGATGCCACGGATTTAAAAAACAGGAAAACGACTGTGCGGGGTGTCATGCCCTCATGGGAAAAAAACGAAATCATGAATCATCCGACTGTATAAGATGCCATATGGTGCCGTTGCCGGAAATGACCGGCGTTTTATCAAAATCAAAAGAAGCAAAAATGGCACGAATGATGCCCGAAATTTGGCAGAAAACATTCGGTATTTCTCAAAAAATTAAAGTACCTAAAAAAGTAATTATTAATAATCTTGCAGACCGTTATGAACCAGTTGAATTTCCACATAAAAAAGTATTTAATGCGCTGGTAAAACGGGTAAACGGCAGCAAACTGGCACAATATTTTCATTATAACAATAACACTTTATGCCTCGGTTGCCATCATAATACACCAGCCGCCGGCAAACCACCGAAGTGCAGCAGTTGCCATGGAAAACCTTTTGATGAACAAAACCTGTTAAAACCGGGGATATTGGGATCTTATCACAGGCAATGTTTGGGCTGCCACCAGGCCATGGGTATTCAAAAGCCCAAAGATTGTACCGGTTGTCATAAAAATAGAAAATGAATAAAAGGAGAAAAAAATGTATGCGTTCATAACCGGCCCTTTGTTATGGCTGGCCTTTACGATTTTCGTTATCGGTTGTATTGTTCGTATCATACTTTATATAAAAGGGTTGGACTGGCAAGCGGACAGGGTTGCCTATACAGCCCACTTGTTTTATGGAATAAAAGGGGCGGTGCGCTCCATTGTGTTCTGGTTGTCTCCATTTGGAACAAGGGGCTGGCGGAAAAATCCTGGATTTACCGTCCTGTTCTTTATTTTTCACATTGGTTTGCTTTTCACACCGATTTTTTTGCAGGCCCACAATATTATTCTTAAACAACGCTGGGGTGTCAGTCTCTGGACTATCTCCGAGTCTTCTGCGGATGTTTTGACAATAGTGGTAATGATCGCCGCAGTCTTTTTGGTTTTGCGGCGGCTGTCACTTCCTGAGGTCAGGATTCTTACGACAACCTATGACTTTATTATTTTAGCCATAGCGGTTGCCCCTTTTATTACCGGGTTTATTGCTCATTATATAGCATCTGATTATAAATTCTGGCTGATTATACATATTATATGTGGCGAGATTATGTTGATTGCCATTCCTTTCACCAAATTATCCCATTTTGTATTATTTTTTATGTCAAGAGCTCAACTGGGGATGGATTATGGTATTAAACGGGGAGGTATGAAAGGCAAAGGGTTTGCATGGTAGCAAACAACGTTTTGGAATTTCTATAACTTATGGCTCATCTGGCTTTCCAGTGGGTCTATACAAGATGTAGTGTTTCCGGTATATAGCACAGATGGATGATAAAATACTTTTTACCAGAATATTAGGCATACGCCCGCCATGGT
>JAFDBA010000138.1 GCA_019313505.1 Deltaproteobacteria bacterium | reverse complement strand
CTGGGATTGGAATATATGGTCAAAGCCGGATATAACGCAAACGGATTTGTGGGACTGATGGATATGCTGAGACGCACCTCCAAATATAAGCCCAGTACCATTGAATTGATGTTTACCACACATCCTATGAGCGATGAGCGTTACCGTACTGCTGTGGAAGCCGTTCACACACAATACCGGTCTTCGCAGAGCTTTCCCCTATACCGAGATCGCTACATGGACCATACGGCGAAACTTCGGAAAATTAAATTAACTATCGAAGCCATACAGAAAGGCGAAAGCTTGATGGCCAAGGGTAAATATGGTGAAGCTGAAATCCATTTTTCAAAAGCCTTGAGGCAAACCCCCGAGGATTATGCAGGACTTGTCATGATGTCTAAATGCCAGCTGGCCCGGAAACATTATGCAAAAGCCGGATCCTTTGCAGAAAAAGCAAAAACTGTCTATCCACAGGAGGGTCAGGCATATTATCTTTCCGGATTTGCCAAAATCAAGCAAAAAGATTACGCCTCGGCATATGAAGAATTCAAACATTATGAAAAATTATTGCCAGGTAATCCTAACATTATATTTTTTAAGGGGTTCTCTCTGGAAGGTATGCAGCATATCAAGGAATCGGCTAACGAGTATTATAAATATCTTAAAATTGTTAACCAGGGCGAAAAGGCAAAACATGCCTATAAACGCCTGGTTGAGTGGGGATACATCAAAACGTAATAATAAACTGCATTTCTCATGAAAAATTCAGTACAAAAAAGCATATCCGGCTCGGATTATAGTATAAGAAGTCGATGCCTCTCCTGCGGTACAGCGGAAAATCTTGGCCGGCGAAGGTATTGTTCCATTGATTGCCGACAGAAGCTTCGATATGCGCTTGATTTAAGAACAGGTTTGCTCAAGACATTAAACACCCGCTATGCAACCTTTTATTTTACTGCCGTGATGATAATTATGGATGTTCTTCCTTACTATTCCAAGGAAATCTTCAGCTTTATTTATCCTCGTTCTGCCGGGAAAAACCCCGGCGAGGACTACTGTATTATGTCTGATATTCTTGGAAATAGATGGTGGGCCGAGAAAAAACGAACAAATAGAAACTATCTTGCCACTCGTCTCTTACTCGAAAAGGCAAGACGCAATGATTCTGCATTTTGTCCTGTAATGCCGCCGGAAATAAAAATCCCCGCCGTTAAAAAGGCATCGCTGTTACGCTTAAAGCTTGGCAAGTCGGATTTGAATTCTCCGGAACTTGAAAAGATAATAAAAAGTGCATTCCGGCTTCAGGTAAAAAAACACCATCCCGACCTTGGAGGAAATACAGATATATTCAGAAAAATTCACCAGGCATATTCAGAGCTTATCAGCTGGGCTGAAAATCCTTCCTATCTCAAACGTCGTGGATTCCCGGACAGATGGTTTTACGATAGCAACAAAAATAGATGGTTGCAACCAGCACCCCATCTGAAATAAAAAGTCGGGTTATAGTTTATAACGCGCAGTTACAATGCGCTCCACTTCCTCTTCAGTCGGCATGGTATCCCGATAGCCGGCCAGATACTGGTTTCTGAACCATCTGAAAAGGGATACCGTTTCGTTGACCAGGACGAGTTGGGGGATCACATCACCTTCCTGAGCTTTAATGTGCCGATTGTACTGGCCCAGCATACTGACCACATCATAAAACGTGGCGGGGTCTCTTTTTATCCCTTTTTTAAAGGATTTTCCTTTAGAAGGATATGTCTTGTCAGGATCAGGGTTGGCAGAAATATCGAGTTTCTGGAAGGGTCTTCTCACCTGAATCTGCCATTTTCTTGCCTCATTCATCATTCTTGAAATCAAAGGACCGGCCCAATCGTGGCTCTGATGCCCTTGGGAACAGTATGAAAAAAATTCCACCACCGACGGCCCACAATAGGCGATGGCCTCCTTCAATATCCTGATGGCATAAAAAGGATTGTCAGTGGTGAGTTTGGCGGAATAGACATGGGAAATCGCCGTTGCCTGACTAACAATACGCCGATGGAGTGTGGTCTTGCCTGCATATTTGGAGCCTATAGGGGATGTGGAGCGTTCACAACCGAAGCGTGTAGCTCCTGATTTTTGGGCGCCGGTGTTCATGTAGCCTTCGTTATTATAAATGACCCAGGTAATATCGAAATCCTCGCCAAGGGCATAGTTGAAGGGCCCGTTGCCGATATCGTAAATGGCGCCGTCTCCCGCAAAAACAATGATTTTGGGCAATACATCACTGAAACCGTTATGATATGCCTGGTCAAGGCTGAATTTAGCCCCCAGAGCTGCAGCCGAGGCGGTCCCGAATCCATAATGGCCGGCCTGATAAATTCGGGTATTAAAAGGATTGACCAGTTCAGAGACCTCATTGCAACCGGTGGAATTGATATTGTAGATGGTAAAACCGTTATCAATCATGTGATCGATGGCCTTTCGGTTGATGTCTGAGAGGACCTTGATTCCCTGGTAGAAGGTCTCGATCCCTTTGGGACTGTTTCGCAGACTCTCCAGTGCAAAAAAGGTCAATAGATTGATCGTTCCTTCACCACATCCGGGACACAGGGTGTGCTTGCCCGGGTATAGCTTGGACAAGACAAAAAGAACCTGATGGTTCAGGGCCATACGATCCACATAATGAGCGGCATCATAGGTATTGTCGAGGTCCTGATATTTTTGGGATAGAAAGTCCGTATCGTTAACTTTTGATTTTTCAAACATTTTAAGGGCATCCACAGGGCAGACCTGGGAACAGACCCCGCATCCTTTACATGAAGAAGGATTAACATTGATATTCATGGCAAACTGCTCCCAGGGAATACCCTTGGGCGGTTTCTTGAAAACTTTGAAATAGGGGATTGCACCCTCAGGAAGCGGTTTGTCGGTGATGGTTGAATAGATTGCCGAATCCGGGCACAAAGCCGCACACATCCCGCACGCGATACATTTCTTGGCATCCCACACCGGAATCTGGGTTCCAATAAAACTCACGTCCTTGAATCTGCTGGTGGCTGCTGGAACCAGGGGCAAAAACTGATTCCATGGGACTTTTTTCCCCTCCAGAATTGGATCTACCATATCCTTTTTAAATTTTTCCTGATAATTTTCTATCAGGTTAGGCGGCTTGATGGTTCCCAATTCGTCCTTTTCGGAAAGTTTAACGGCAAGCCCCGCAGTTCCATAGCCTTTCCCGAAATTTTCAGGTTTGATTTCCGCTGTAGAGTCCTGATCTTCCGAGGCTTTAGAAAATGTCTCAGGTAACGGATCGGGCGTTTTAGAAACCAAACGGGCTCCTTCTTTTAAAAGGTCGATATTCGATTCGACAATTTTATGGCCCTTTTTTGCCCCGAGTTTTTGTTTAAGGATGGATTTAAATTTTTGTTCAAAAGTATCCCGTGACAGTATCCCTGTCTCCCCGTTTATCAGACCCAGCATCATCGCACCTGGCAGGTTTCGTTTGAGATGTTTCAGGGCAGCCTGGGTTGCGTTCAGGGCAATTACCCGGATCTTTCTTTCTTTAATGAAGCTGCGCATTTCAGCCGGAAATGAATCGATGAGTGCATCTGCGGTTCTGGAGCTGTTGACCACGAGAAGGCCGTTTTTATTCATTGATCCCACATAATCCCTCAAAATTTCTCCGGATAAGAACTTATCATTGAAAAAAGCAAGCACATCGTGTTCGGTCAGCTCTGAGGAGTTACGAATTGGACTTGAGCTGATTCGAAGATTCATAAACACCGGCGCGCCTTTTCTGGCCGCACCATATCTTGCTCCTGACTGGATGTATTTTTTCCCGTTTCCACTGCTTTCCGCATAAATGAGTGCGGCGGTTTCCAGACCCGTCTTGACACCTTCTGCGCCAATACCGATAAAGGTCATACCCAGCTCACGATCTTTATAGCCGGGAAGCGGTTTGGGTGCCAGAGTGTAAGGGCCTTCAATCCCAACAAAGAAGTCTCGAAGGAAATGCTCCCGGGTCTTCTTTTCATAACATGCTTGCATATTCTCCAAAACCGATCCCGCATCGTATTTGTTAAAATCCTTGCTGCCCAGACCGTAAACTCCATGCAAAAGGGTAGGGATGTCGGTACGGCCATAGATTTTATGTTCCTTTCCACCTTCTCTGCCGGCCCTCAGCGAAATCAGGAGTGCATCCTGAATATCCGACAGAAGAAGCTGGTTATGTGCCATGCCGGTCCGTTCCAGCACCGTGATTACCTTGGCATTGCGGATGCCATATGCAAGTTCCTGGTAACAGGGTGGATTGAAGAGTACCGGTCGTACAATGCCAACCTTTATACCTTTCACATTTCGGTAGTAATCGACAACATCTTTGAGAACGCCGGCTGCCGATCCAAGTACCACCACAACCATTTCAGCATCTTCGGTACGATAACACTCCACCGCTTTTAAATTGGTACCCATGATTGTATTCATGGTGTTCATGGCGGCGATAAGACCTCTTTTGATAAATCTGTAGGCAAGATCCTGGGCCACCTGACCTTCCATAGTGAGATCCACGTCGGTAAAGGTTCCGGTGAGGGTTTTATTCTTGAAATCAGGCTGGTATAATCTATTGGGAGGTCCGATAAAATATTTTAGAAAAGTATCTGAAACCAGCTTTATATTTTCCAGGGCGTGGGACTTAATAAATCCGTCACCGATAACCATGCACGGCAGCATAACCTGCCGCAGCTCGGCCGTCTTAAAAGCTACAGGCAAAAGGTCATGGAGTTCCTGGTTGTCGCCGGCAACCAGTTGGGCCCATCCGACATTGCGAACACCATAAAAATCGGTATGGCCACAGTGAATGCTTAAAGAACCCTTATTGACTTCCCTGGCCATAATTGTCATGACCACGGGCAGACGCTTGCCCGCCACAGAAAAAAGGTTCTTGGTCTTTAAAACCAGGCCCTGGGAAGAGGAGTTGTCCACATAACGTCCCCCCTGGGATGCCATGGCCTCCACCGCAGCAATAGCTGAAAGTTCATCGCTGGGTTGAAAATACATCAGTTCAGAACCAAAAAGATTTTTTTGACCCATTGAGGCAGCCTTTGCAAAATCTTCAGCAATGGCTGTCGATGGTGTAATGGGATAGCCGCATAACCCATCGACAACGCGGGTGAGAATTGAAAGTGCTGCGTGGTTACCGTCCATGATGGCGTCTTCTCGCTCCCGAATGGCGTTTAACTGCTCTGGAGGAATGGTGGAAAGGTCGTATTCAAAAAGCTTTTTGGCATCAAATCGTTTCCATTCAGCTTTCCAGTCCACCTGACGCACCTTATTTTTTTCTTTATTCCTATAAAAAGGGAGTTGGTTCAAAAGGGTGTCTATATTTATGTTTGGTCTCATGGATCGGTGCTCCTTTACTGTATTTATTAATTTCCGGACCTTGAAGAAATCCGAATATAATGGATTTCCTCAGTTTTTGAATTGATATAATAAATTTTCTAAAATTGATGATATGTTAAAAAAGCTTGCTCTGACGCTCACAATACCCGGGAGCATTTTTAGCCTCGATTTTTAGAAACTATAATGGCCAGGATAAATAGAACGGGTCTTAACCGGATTTCCAACAGGTAAAACACTTCCTTTTTTGGAAGATAAGGCTGCGAAAGAAGGATAGGATTCCTTTCAAGCCAAACGTGAGGGCATTCCTTGTGGGAAGGCCCATTGACATTCGCCTTGATCAAGCTAATTGAATTATCAACATATTGGAATAAAATAAATTTGTCAATATTTAATGTCAGATGTTTAGGTAAATTCAACATGTTCGTCTAATTTTTTCCCTTTAAATTTTTAAAACAAATTATCCCCTCATTGGCAAATCAAAGCGATATATCTTGCACGATATTTTTTTATTATCCAAAAAATATATTGAAAACGTATTGTTCTTCTGTTATAGATATCTTCTCATACCTTTTTTTAGTTGGGAAAATCCTCATATCTTGAATCAGATCAGAATATTTTCTTTATCTTCACCTGCTTTTAGAATTCCCATGGCTTATAAGATATATTTAAAGGTAAACCTTTGAGAAACGTTCATTTTTGTCTGCCCAACCTGCTCAAGTGAACTAACTTGTATGAGTCGCAAACCAAAAGATAAGGTCCAAACCAAAAAGACTTCATGTCTCCTGGGGGCCCACTTTTCCATTGCAAAGGGTCTGCACAATGCCATCTATGAGGCTCAGGCCCTTGGCTGCAATGTTCTACAGATATTTACCAAGAACTCCAATACCTGGAAAGAACGAACACTGTCACAAAACGAAATAGTCAGCTTTAACAA
>JAFDBA010000137.1 GCA_019313505.1 Deltaproteobacteria bacterium | reverse complement strand
TATCAATCCGCCCTTTTTGAACAGTTCCTTCACAAAACATATTTGGGCCAGACACGGTTTTCCCTGGAAGGTGCTGAAGCGATTATTCCCATGCTTGATCTTCTTGTCAGTTTCACCGGCCGGCAGGGTTGCCGCGAAATAATTTTAGGCATGGCCCACCGCGGCCGTTTGAACGTCCAAACCAATGTCCTAAACAAGTCTTACGAAGAAATTTTCAGTGAATTTGAAAACTGCCATGATCCGGACAACATTTTTGGCTCCGGCGACGTCAAGTACCATAACGGTTATCTGGCGGATATAAAGACCCACGAGGGTCAATTTCTTCGCATATTTCTGGTCAACAATCCAAGCCATTTAGAGTCCGTCAATCCTGTTGTGCAAGGGTTTGCCAGGGCACGTCAGGACATACTGAAAGACAACAAAAAAAATGTTGTTTTACCGCTTTTAATCCATGGTGATGCGGCCTTTGCCGGCCAGGGTGTTGTGACTGAAACCCTTAATATGTCTCAGATAGCAGGCTATAAAACCGGCGGCACAATCCATCTGATAATCAACAACCAGATCGGATATACAACACTTCCCGAAAATGCCCGCTCCACTCGCTACGCTACTGACGTGGCTAAAATGCTGATGGTCCCCATCTTCCATGTCCACGGCGAAGATCCGGAAGCCGCTGTTCATGTCGTCCGGCTTGCAGCCGAATACCGGAAGGCATTTAACAAAGATGTTGTTATAGATGTGATATGTTATCGCCGATACGGTCACAATGAAGGCGATGAGCCCTATTTTACCCAACCCCTGATGTATGAACGAATCCGGGGACGACCGTCCATTCACAAAGTTTATTCCCAAAAATTAATTGAAGAAGGCCATGTCCAAAAACAAAACCTGGATGTTATTCAGGAAAAAATAAACACCAACCTACAAAAATCCTTTCAGTCGGTAAAAGAAAGCGTTTGTGTCTTTCCCGAATCCCGGTTTTATGAAAACTGGAAAAATTTTCACGGACATTATTCTCATGATGCTCTGAAAACCGGAGTCTCAGAGGAAAAGCTCGTTTCTTTTGCCCGTAAACTGAACACCGTTCCGGATGAATTTTCCCTGAATCCGAAACTGAAACGACTGTTAAAAAAACGGCTCGATTGCGTTGAAAAGGGACAAAACATCGATTGGTCCAATGCGGAGGCCCTTTGCTTTGCTTCGTTGTTGGATGAAGGTATTCCCATCCGTTTGAGCGGCCAGGACAGCGGCCGAGGCACCTTCAGCCAGCGCCATAGTGTTCTGATAGACACCAAAAGCGGAAAAGAATATACGCCGCTGAATGTGATCGGTAAGAACCAGGCCCTCTTCTCGGTGTATGACAGCATGCTTTCCGAGGCGGGTATTCTTGGCTTCGAATACGGTTACTCTCTGGCACAGTCTCAAGGTCTTGTCATCTGGGAAGCACAGTTCGGCGATTTTGCCAACAACGCTCAATCGGTCATCGATCTCTACATTGCCAGCGGAGAAACAAAATGGCAGCGTTTAAGCGGCCTGGTTTTGCTGCTTCCTCACGGTTGGGAAGGGTTGGGTCCTGAACATTCCAGTGCCCGCCTGGAGCGGTTTCTCCAGTTGTGTGCGGGCGATAATATCCAGGTTTGCAATCTCACCACGCCCGCCCAGTATTTTCACCTCATCCGGCGCCAGGTAATAAGCGATTTTCGCAAGCCCCTTGTGGTTATGGCGCCAAAAAGTCTGTTACGCCATCCACTGGCAGTTTCCGGCCTCAGGGATATGGCTTCCGGATCATTTCAGGAAGTGCTTGACGACCCGGACAAATTGAAAAATTATAACAGAGTCCTTTTTTGCAGCGGCAAGATCTTTTATGAATTACTTCAAAAACGCCGGGAAGTGAAAAAGCGGGATACTGCTATTGTAAGGCTGGAGCAGCTCTATCCCTTTCCTGAAAGGCAGCTGAAAAATGTTATCAAGAAATACCGCAAAGCCAAACAATATTTCTGGGTTCAGGAAGAGCCGGAGAACATGGGAGCGTGGTTTTTTATGGGTCGTCGCCTCGAAAAAATAACCGGAAAACCGGTTGGATACATCGGTCGAAAAGCCTCGGCCAGTCCGGCAACCGGTTTTCCCAATGTCTATCGCAAGGAGCAGAATGCCGTCATCCAAGAGGCTTTAGCTCACTTGTAACTTTTCTGGTTTATCCGGGTTAGGGCAAAGGAGTAAACATGGAGATAGAAATCAAAATTCCGAATGTTGGAGAATCCGTGCAGGAAGCGGTTCTTGTGGATTGGTACAAAAAGGACGGAGATACGATTCAAAAAGACGACCCGCTCTTTGTTGTAGAAACCGACAAAGTAACGCTGGAAATCGTGGCTGAAGTTTCAGGAGTTTTAAATATACGGGTGTCCGAAGGGGAAACCGTTGCCATAGGCACGGTTGTAGGGACGATCCAAACCGAAGTTACACCCGCTTATCCATCCAAACCGGCCCCGCCAAAAGAAGAAGAGGCAATGCCTCGGGTTCCACCTGAAAAGACGGAGGAACCGGCTCCGGTAGAGCTATCAGCGGAAAAAGCATCTATCGAACCGGAACTGCCCGAAGTACGGCAAATCATTCAGCCGTCGGTCCGCCGGTTGATTGCTGAAAAAAATCTCGATATTACCGCCGTCACCGGCACCGGACCGGGTAACAGAATTACCAAGAGCGATGTTCTCCTATACCTGGAACAGGCCCGGGCAGGGGTTCAGATGCGAGAGCCTGTGCCACCGGAAACCCGGAAACTTCCGGTTTCAGAGCCTGAAATATCCTCAGAACCAGTCCCGCCCGAAGGGGAAGAGATTAGCCGCAAACCCATGAGTCCGATTCGGCAGCGCATTGCATCACGCCTTGTGGAAGCCAAACAGAATACCGCCATGCTAACCACTTTTAACGAGATCGACATGACTCGTACCATGGACATCCGGACCCAGTTCAAGGAAAGCTTTCATAAAAAGTATGGTGTATCCCTGGGATTTATGTCCTTCTTTATCAAAGCATGTGTGGACGCCCTCAAAGAATTCCCTGAGATTAACGCATTTATTGACGGAAAAGAGATTGTCTATCACCACTATCACCATATCGGCGTTGCCATCGGAACCGCCCGCGGTCTGGTGGTCCCGGTCATTCGTAATGCTGAAAATTTAAGCTTTGCCCAGCTCGAACAGGCTATTGTGGATTATGTGGATAAAATAAAAAACAATCGCCTTGAGCTGGCCGACTTAGAGGGAGGCACATTTACTATCAGTAACGGCGGAGTATTTGGATCTCTGCTCAGCACCCCGATTCTAAATATGCCCCAAAGCGGCATATTGGGTATGCATAAAATTGAAAAACGGCCGGTGATTGTCGATGATGAGATAAAAATACGGTCCATGATGTACGTGGCCCTTAGCTATGATCACCGGATCGTGGACGGAAGAGAAGCAGTCACCTTTTTGGTACGGATTAAGGATGATATTGAAAATCCGGAACAAATCATGATGGAGATTTAACGATGACACAGAAAGAAATTTACGACCTTACGGTTATCGGTACAGGCCCCGGAGGATACGTGGCGGCCGTACGCGCGGCCCAACTGGGCTTAAAGGTGGCTTGTGTTGAAAAGGAGGCTCGTTTGGGTGGGGTATGTCTTAATATCGGCTGCATTCCTAGTAAAGCGTTGCTGGACTCCAGTGAATATTTTCACCTGGCCAAAGATCACTTTGCTTCCCACGGGATCAAAACAGGTAAATTAAGTCTGGATCTGCCGGCAATGATGGCACGCAAAGAACAGGTGGTTGAAGACCTCACGGATAATGTTCGCAAACTCCTTGAAGGAAACAGCATCAGGGTGTTTCACGGAACCGCACGGCTTGCCGGGGTTGATCGCATTGAAATATCGAAATCTTCCGGTTCTTCGGGCAAGGGGAAACCGCAGACCCTTGAAACCCGGTCGATAATCCTTGCCACCGGCAGTACCCCGGTTCAGGTGCCTGGCCTCGAATTTGACGGCGAACATATCGTCACTTCTACTGAAGCCCTCTCATTTAAAACAGTTCCCAAGCACTTGGGCATTGTGGGAGGGGGATATATCGGTTTGGAACTGGGATCGGTCTGGCTTCGCCTGGGCGCAAAAGTAACCGTCGTTGAAATGCTGCCTCAAATTGCCGCCACCCTGGACGGTCAGGTGGCCCGAACTCTGGGTCGGATTCTCAAAGAGCAGGGGCTGGGAATTTACCTAAACACAAGGGTTACCGGCGCCAAAATATCTAAAAACAAAGTAGGGATGACATTGGAATCTAACGGTAAAGAAGATATGATTACTTGTGATCGTCTCCTGGTGTCGGTTGGAAGACGGCCCCTGACGCAAAATTTGGGGCTGGAAGAGATCGGCGTGGAAACCGATTCTCGAACCGGCCATGTGTTGGTGGATGAAGCATATCGAACAAACATTCCTTCCATCTATGCTATCGGTGATCTCATCCCTGGACCTATGCTGGCCCATAAAGCCTCGGCAGAAGGAATCGCCGCTGCTGAGTGTATCGCCGGCCTCCCCGGTGAGGTAAATTATGATACCATTCCGGCGGTAGTCTATACCTGGCCGGAGGTTGCCAATGTCGGTCTTACCGAGGAACAGGTAAAAAAACGCAATATCCCTTATTGTATCGGCACCTATCCCTTTTCAGGGGCCGGGCGGGCCCGGTGCATGGGAGAAAAGGATGGTTTTGTCAAGCTCATCGCCCATTCTAAAACCGATCGAATTTTAGGCGTACATATCATCGGCCCCCGCGCCGCGGACATGATCGCTGAATGTGTGCTGGCCATTGAATTCGGTGCAAGTTCCGAAGACATCGCCAGGACAATCCATGGCCATCCCACCTTTGCCGAAGCTCTGCAGGAAGCGGCCATGGCGGTGCGTAAGTGTTCCATTTATGCGTCTTGAAATTGGACATTTTGCAAAGGTCTCAAATTCTGTCATGTAAGGATTTGAGGATAACTACGACAGATGTTTAAAAGAGCTTTTACTTATTCCGGTACACACTGGTATCCCTATAAAAAAGGAGTAGATTATGGCTGATTATGATTATGATATTGGCGTTATTGGTGGGGGTGCTGCCGGCTTAACCGTTACATCCGGTGCTGCTCAACTGGGAGCCAAAACACTGCTGGTTGAAAAAGAAAAGGAGCTTGGCGGTGACTGCCTGCACTTTGGATGCGTTCCCAGTAAAACGTTAATCAAAACGGCTCATGTTTATCACCAGATGAAAAATGCCAAAGCTTTCGGTCTACCCCAAGTTGAGGTGCCTCCGGTAGACTTTGGGCACGTGTCAAAAAGAATTAACTCGGTGATAAGCATCATTCAAAAGCATGATTCTGAGGAAAGATTCTGCAATCTTGGAGCTAAAGTAGAATTTGGAGACCCAAAATTTACAGATGAACACACCATACAGCTGAACGGGAAAGCTTTGTCAGCCAAGTACTGGGTCATTGCAACAGGTTCCTCTCCGGCAGCTCCTCCCATTGAAGGACTGGATAAAACCCATTATATCACCAACAAGGAGATCTTTTACCTTGATCATTTGCCTGAGTCTATGATCATTTTAGGTGGCGGTCCCATAGGAACAGAAATGGGACAGGCTTTTAACCGTTTGGGAGCAAAGGTTTATATTGTGGATCGTGGCGAACATATTCTGGGAAAAGAGGACAAAGATATGGCCGATGGGGTTATGAATGTCATGCGTTCTGAAGGTGTGGTTTTCCACTTAAATTCTTCCATTGAAGCTACAAAAGATCTGGGCCGCCAAAAACAAGTGGTCATAAAAAATGCTGAGGGAAAAACCATCCGTCTGAAAGCTGAAACTATCCTTGTCGCCATGGGCAGATCCGCCAATGTCGAAGAACTGGGGCTCGAAGATATTGGTGTTAAATTTGATAAAAGAGGTATCAAGGTAGATAAAAGGCTCAAGACAAATCACAAACACATTTATGCGGCCGGAGATGTTAACGGAGGCTTCCAGTTTACCCATGCAGCCGGCTACGAAGGGGGTATTGTAATCAGCAACGCAATTTTTCATCTTCCCAGGAAAACCGATTATACTTTTCTGCCATGGTGTACCTACTCAGATCCCGAACTGGCAAGTATTGGGATGAATGAAAAAACAGCCCAATCTGCCGGAATAGACTATTCGGTCTGGATAGAAGAGTTTAAGGACAATGATCGCAGTCTGGCGGAGGGTGAAAAAGTCGGCAGGATTAAAATGATTCTGAATGAGAAAGAAAAGCCGGTGGGTGTTCAGATTTTAGGCCCCCGAGCAGGAGATTTGATCAGTGAATGGGTGGCAACGTTAAATGGGAAGGTAAAACTTTCTACCCTGGCTTCTGCTGTGCATCCATATCCCACAATCGGTGAGATTAATAAAAAGGTTGCCGGGACATATTTTTCTCCCAAGATATTTTCCAATAAGATTAAAAAAAGTCTCAAGTTCTTTTTCAATCTTAAAGGGAGGGCCTGCGGTCCTGAAACCTGTGAAGAGTAAAGAAGAATATATTTTTTAGACAAGACATATTTGCCACCAAGGTACAAAGACACGAAGGATTTTATTTTGTTATTCTTTCTTAGTGTCTTGGTGCCTTTGTGGCGAGAAGAAAAAAGTTTTGCCACAAAAAACACAAAAATAAATACTAATAAATTAAGCGTTAGGAAACAAACAAAAATGGAAACATACTACAAACCGGAAGACTTGCCTAAATTTGAAGAAATAGGGAAAGAAGCGCCAAAATTAGCTCAAAAGTTTTTTGATTACTACGGTGCCGTATTTGCCGAAGGTGAGCTTACAGAAAGAGAAAAGGCCCTCATTGCCCTTGCTGTTGCTCATGCAGTCCAGTGTCCTTACTGTATTGATGCCTATACACAGGCCTGTCTCGAAAAGGGGTCCAATCTCGCGGAAATGACAGAAGCGATCCATGTAGTAACGGCCATTCGCGGCGGCGCTTCGCTGGTTCACGGCATTCAGATGCGCAACATCGCTGAAAAGTTGTCCATGTAACATAGAGAAAATGCTTACCGAGCAAACATTATATAAAAAGGATACGGTCTCATCGGAAGATACAGTTGGTGTTGCCCCGTTCAGCCTGACTCTCTCCGGTCACGGCCTTAAATTGAACCGGGCGAAAACCCATACATTACAGGTGAATGTGGGTTTTCTATGCAACCAGACATGCCGTCACTGCCATCTGAATGCCGGCCCGGCCCGTAAAGAAAATATGGAATCCGGAATCGTAGACGAAGTTGTTTCCTATGCCAAACGAAGTCGATTTGAAACCATAGACATCACCGGTGGTGCTCCGGAACTGAATCCCAATATCAGCAGGCTGATACAAGAAATGTTTCCCCTGGCATCACGGCTCATGTTGCGCTCAAACCTGTCGGCCTTGAACGACGGGAAAAGAGACCATTTGTTTGAGCTGTTAAAATCTTATCGTGTAATCATTGTCGCTTCTTTTCCTTCTTTAAACGAGCTCCAGACAGATTCACAGCGGGGTGACGGTATCTTTAAAATCAGCATCCACGCGCTTAAAAAGCTGAATGCCCTTGGGTATGGACACAAGGGTTCCGGTCTGGGACTCAATCTGGTGTCTAACCCCACCGGGGCATTTCTTCCGCCTGCCCAGGTTGAAACGGAAAAGAGGTTTCGTCAGGTGCTGAAAGACAAATGGGGTATTGTTTTCAACCATCTCTTTAATTTTGCCAATGTACCCCTGGGAAGATATCGCTGGTGGCTTATAAAATCTGGCAACTTGGAAAAATATACGGCCAAGCTTTCTTCCAGTTTCAACCCTTGCTCTGTTGAAGGCCTGATGTGCCGCACCATGGTCTCTGTTTCCTGGGACGGATTTCTCTACGATTGTGATTTTAATCTTGCCAGGGGCCTTTTCATGGGAGGACATAAAATTCATGTTTCTGAGATGGCCGGTCCTCCGGAGAAAAACAGCCATATCCCTACAGCAGATCACTGCTATACCTGCACGGCAGGAACAGGATTTACTTGAGGCGGAGCTATTGAGACCTGAGTTCAGGTTTAGGGCCTTGGAAAATAGGTAAAATGGATTTACCTTTCTTGAAAAACGATATCACACGAATTTTATGGACATGATATGTGCATTTTTTATAGCAGATATCAAAGTGTGGATAACGCTTAACTTGATTATTAGTGGGGTCTATTTCCACCAGCCCTTTTTTATATGCGTTTCCTTTTCAACTGCTGCAATTTTTCTTATTTTGTGTGCCGAGTCGAGCAAAACCCCATAAAGAATACCACAACCGGTATCTTCTCTTTCGGCGTCTCCTTTCTCAGCTAAACTGATCATGTTTTTTGCAAGCTTTAACGTATTCTTTATATTTTTATCACAAGATTTTCGCATTTTCACCCTAACAAAAAAACTGTTTTTGAATGATCTAAAAATTCATGCTTTTGAATTTTAGTCATTATGCGTCCTCAGGATAACATCATTACCTATTTAATCTATAGGAAATCCATTTGTCTGGCTCGCCTTTTCTGCGACGAATAACATTGCCGATATTAGATTTCGATTTCTCTTTTGTAGTTTGGGATTGCTCGTTGAGTTCAAGCATTTTTCGAAGTTGAAATTCTAACTCTTTATTTTTCTCTTTCACCCTTACCCCTGTTTATCTTTGTGGTCGACACTGATATTTTAAAATAAGTGGCTCTATTAGATTATTTTAGACAAATCACTGTTTAATTAGAGTGCTTTTTAATAAATCCCTATTCCAAAAAAATAAGACAAGGCTATTTCTAAACCAGCCCGAAAAAATATATCTGTCATTCTGATTTTCTTGGTTTTAATCTTCTATCAAGTTTGCTTCTTCGGTCTTGGTCAGACCTGCGCTCAGGAATATGCCTGTCATATGAAAATTGACGCCGATCTAATCCTAAGCGCTCACCTCCATTATCTCTTATAAATGACGCCATAACTTCGTTCTCATCTGAATTTATAAACCCTAAAGTTCTAATAATCTTTCGTTTTATCTCAATTCTGCATGGCAGGCCCTGTTCTATCCGTGTAATGGTATTGGGTGATAGATCGGTCTTTCTTGCAAGCGCGACCTTGCTGATCATAAGGGACTCTCTAATTTCTTTAATGGGGTAATTAAGGTTCTGATTTTAAAGTGCAACTTTTCATTAAACAATCAAAAAGTAAATGGCTAAAAATTATAGGCTTAATATAGGGTAAAAGCTTATATTATGTGAGGGCCAAAAGGAAGGACCTTAGGTTTGTTTTTGTATTTCGGAGGCCAAGTTTCTTTCTAAGATTGTTGCGGTGAAAATCAATGGTACCTGTGGAGGAATTCAACAATTCAGCTATTTCCTTAGTTGTCTTGCCATCCTTAACAAACCCGGCAACTCGAATTTCATTAGGTGTGAGATCAGAATATTTTGAGGAC
>JAFDBA010000136.1 GCA_019313505.1 Deltaproteobacteria bacterium | reverse complement strand
TGTTTCCCGGGTAAAAGGGAATGCCGTGCTGGCCAAACTGGATCAAAGTTCTGAAGCCTGTGGATTTGCCGGTCTTTCCAATGTCGAATCGATTGCCACCCGCGGACCTATAACTTTAGATCATCTTATTTACACCAAGTCGATTCCGGTTATTTTCGGAAAGAATGTGGAACAGGAAATAACTGATTATGCTGAATCATATAGAGCGTATTTTGACAGAAATACAGATGGTCATTTAACTTGCCTTGATCCGGCTCCCAGGTGGGGAATCTGGCCCCAACACGGCACGATAGCCTTCGGCCGACGTGTAAAGGAGACGACTATCGTTTCAGAAATTGTTCATCATACGATTCGAGCGATCCAATGGGGTGAAGCCATTGGGGGGTGGAAAGCCTTATCTGAAAAACAGATCTTTGATATGGAATATTGGGAATTACAACAGGCCAAATTGCGCAGAAGTGGTATTTCTCCTGAATTACAAGGCAAAGTAGCGTTGATAACCGGGGCTGCCAGTGGGATTGGTCTTGCCTGTACGGAAATGTTGCATGAGCAAGGTGCTGTTGTAGTGGGTCTTGATATTAATCCTGAAATTACCCAAATATTCAAACAGCAAGACATGGTGGGTGTCCATTGTGATATCACGAATGACAGGGTTGTAAAAAAAGCTGTTGAGATGACCGTTCGTTGTTTTGGTGGTCTTGATATTTTAATCCCCAACGCGGGAATTTTTCCAGACAGCCAGAGAATCGAAGATATGGACGAAAAGATCGGGGAAAGGAGCAGGGATATCAATTTATCCTGCCAACAACGATTATTAAAGATGTGCATTCCATATCTCAAGCAGGGTATTGATGCTACGGTAGTATTTATCTCTTCCAAAAACGTACCTGCTCCCGGCCCGGGCGCTGCCGCCTATTCTGTGGCCAAAGCCGGACAAACCCAACTGGCCCGAATAGCCGCAATGGAATTGGGGCCGGAAGGTATCCGTGTCAATATCGTACATCCCAACGCTGTTTATGATACAGCACTTTGGACGTCTGAAGTCCTGGAAAGCCGCGCCCGTCAATATGGATGTACAGTGGACGAATATAAAACAAATAATTGCTTAAAAACAGAAGTGTCGTCCAAAGATGTGGCCGCGCTGGTTTGCGCAATGGTTGGTCCTGCTTTTGCCAAGACTACGGGTGCGCAGGTTCCTATCGATGGCGGCAATGTTAGAGTGATCTAAGATATAAATAATAGTAACTCTTGAGCGTTTTGAAAATATTACCGTTCGTTTGAAATCGATTCGTTTCAAAAAACCAAACTATTACAAATAATACAGAAAGGAGAAGACGTAATGGCTGATATGGATGAATTGAAAGAGGAAAAAAAGTTTTTTGCCGACATCCCTCAGAAGACAGAGGGGTTTTTTCTCAAATCTTCAACCCGGAGTCGGGTCGCACTGTCATGTTGGCCATAGATCATGGCTATTTTCAGGGACCTACGACCGGTTTAGAACGGATAGATCTCAACATTCTTCCTTTGACCCCATACGCAGATACCTTGATGCTTACCAGGGGAATCTTAAGAAGTATTGTTCCTCCTTCTATAACAAAGTCAATCGTTCTCAGGGTTTCAGGGGGAACCAGCATACTCAAAGAACTTTCCAATGAAGAGATTGCTGTGGATATAGAGGAATCGATACGGCTGAACGTTTGCGCCATGGCTGTCCAGGTATTCATCGGAGGTGAATATGAAAAGGAGTCGATCATCAATATGACGCGTATGGTGGATATTGGAACCCGTTATGGGATTCCAACGCTGGCCGTGACCGCCGTCGGCAAGGATATGGCTCGTGATGCGCGTTATTTTAGATTGGCTACCCGAATCTGTGCAGAACTGGGAGCACATTACATCAAAACATACTATATTGAAAAAGACTTTGAAACCGTCTGTGCCTCTTGTCCGGTCCCCATTGTTATGGCCGGCGGCAAGAAAATCCCTGAACCGGATGCCCTTACCATGGCTTATAATGCGGTTCAGCAAGGAGCCAGTGGCGTGGACATGGGGCGAAATATCTTCCAGTCTGAAGCACCAATAGCAATGATCCAGGCGGTGCGAGCCGTTGTCCACGATAACGAGAAACCTGATCGGGCTTTGGACCTTTATAATACCATAAAGAACGAATTGTCCAAATCCTAACCCGAAGATATAGGGATCGGGCGGTTAAATGCGGCCTCCGCTCCACCTCAGTTTAGTCTTGAGTACATCAAAATAATGCTGGCCCGACAATGTGATCATGTTAATGGGATAGAGACCTTTCCGGATAATTATGGTATGCTCTTCATTGATCTCGAGACCGGCCTGACCGTCGAACGTCAGCATGATATCCGATGGCTTTTTTCCGAGCCTGATCTTGATGCACACCGAATCAGGAACAATGAGCGGACGGTTGGTCAGGGTAAAGGGGCAAATCGGTGTTAATAAGATGCCCGGTACTGAAGGCTGTATAATAGGACCGCCTGCGGCAAGTGAATAGGCTGTTGAACCGGTGGGGGTTGCAACGATAAGTCCGTCCGCACTGTAGGTTGTTAAGTAATGATCGTTGATATACATTTCGATATGCGCGAGTCTGGCAAGTGCCCCCTTGTTTATTACAATATCATTTAACACGGTTTCACAGGCAAGTTCTTTTTCTTTTCTGATTACTTTAACCAGAAGGCGCATCCTTGGTTCTATGTCAAACTCGTTATTTAAAACAGCCTCGGCAGCAGAAAAAAGGTTTTCTTCGACGGTTTCCGCAAGAAAACCGACTTCACCGAACTTGACTCCGATAATCGGTATATTCTGGTTTCCTATCCAGCGAACCGCACTCAAAAAAGTTCCGTCTCCTCCGAGCACGAAAATGTAGAGCAGATCCGCCGGAGCACAAGATTTATCTTTGTCCGCAATTCTGCGTTTTGGAGGCAAGTTTTCTTTTCTGACCACATCTATATCTTTTGAACGCAGCCAACTTTCAAGTTCATCGGCCTTTTTGGCTGCCTCAGCGTCTGCCTTTACAACAATTCCTATTTTTTTCACTGCTAAGTATTACTCCTTTATTGTTATTCCTGAATTTCTCCTCTGCCTTTTACTTTGTAATGTTCGGTCTTCCAGGGTCTTGCGGCCAGGATAAAGGCGATGACCAGATTTGTCAGCAGCCAGACGATACCGATTAAAACCACTGCCGTCCAGGAGTACCCTCCATAAGGTTTGCTCAGCTCATTATAAATATCGATGGTTAGGAGCGCTACAAGTACTGCCGGAGTAAAAACTTTAATAAAAAACTCCCAGCCGTTGCCGACTTTGATAGAAGATATTCTGTTAATATGCTGACCTATTATTTTTATATTAAACACCCATCCCACAAGTAGGCACTCTGCTATGGCTACTATTAACAGTCCGTAATGGGTTAAAAAATGATCGGTAATATCAAGCCACAACAAACCGGCATTTGTTGTGAAGATAATGGAGCCTATGAAACCGAGAATACAAAGAAGAGTAACAAAAGTTTTTCTGCTGACGCCGAACTTGTCAACCACAGCGGACGTAAAAGATTCTATAATTGAGATAGAAGAGGATACACCGGCAACCACCAGGCAGAGAAAGAAGACAGCGCCGAAGATATTTCCGCCGGGCATTATAGAAAGCGCTTTTGGATAGGCAACAAAAGCAAGTCCGATACTTTCTGAAACAACTTTTGATATTTCTTGACCCTGTGAGGCAGCCATAAAGCCAAGCACTGCAAAAACTGCGAAACCGGCAAAGATGGAATAACCACTGTTTATTAAAGCAGTAAGATAAGCTCCCCGGGTCAGATTGGCCTTTTCAGGCAGATAACTAGCATAGGCTATCATAATACCGAAGCCCAGAGAAAGGGTAAAAAAGATCTGACTGAAGGCATCTATCCATATCTTGGGTTTGACAAGCATGGTGAAGTCCGGTTTTAAATAGGCTTTTATACCGGCACCCGCACCGTCAAGGGTAAGAGACCAGAAAACCAGGAGGGCTGTGAGAATAAGAAGCAGCGGTATAAATATTTTATTTGCGAGTTCTAATCCTTTTTTTACCCCTCTGTACACAATGGCCCAGTTAATGAACCATATAATCGCCACGCCTGTAAAAACAGGGCTGACAATGCCTTTCAGGTCAAAGGGGGATTTACTGACTGCTAAAAATTGGGTGAAGAAATAACTGTTAGGATCATTCCCCCAGGCCAGGGAAAAGGATTTAATGAAATAATTTAAACACCAGGAAATAATAGTGATATAATACAGAACAATGCCGAACATTACAAAAGTAACAGACCACCAGCCGAGCCATTCCCATTTTTTATTTATCTTTCTGAATGCAAGAGGGGCAGATCCTATGCGCTCATGTCCTATTGCAAATTCAAGGATTAATAATGGGATGCCTACGGTAAAGAGGGCTATGATATAAGGGATTAAAAATGCACCCCCTCCATGCTTATAGGTCATGTAACTGAACCGCCATATATTGCCGAGCCCGATGGCAGAACCCACCGCTGCAAGAACAAACCCTATTTGGCTTCCCCATTGTTCTCTTGCCATGATAAAAAATCCTGAAAAATTTTGTTTATACCTAAATTCTGCAAGTCTCGTATCGGCCGGATATACAAGACATCAATCGTGCAGCCGCATTGTAATTATTTCAACTCTATTCTTTCGAAAAAAGTTAATGCAGAGTTTAGGTTATATGTACCACAGCATTATTATTTTAGAAATAAGTATTTTTAACCAACATCTTACCGTAAGTTCTCAATAGGTCTGGTGTAATAAATGATCATCATGTTCCGCCGACTGATAATAAAATATAACCTGTCTGGAACTCGCATTTAAGTGAGCCTAAAGAAAAAACAGTAACCAATCCTTTAATACCAATTGGTTAAAAACACCATCATATGTTTAAAAGATGAGTGATCTTATTCGCTGTTTTTTCTTAAGGCTCACTAACCTGCTCAAACAGCCAGACATGTTATATTTTATCACCAGTTGGCTCTATAATTTATTGAGAAGTTACATTTTAGCATGTTTTAAAAAATATAAAACCGAATTTCATTAGATTTTGTTAATATAAAGTACAGGTTAAGTGTTTTCCTGAAGGGTTTGGAGAGGTATGCTGAGCTTAACCGGGTATGCTTTATGTTCAAAAATCGATTTGTAGCGATCATCCAGCAAGGGAAAGTTCTTTTTAAATTTATCCTGTATGGCCTGCAACGGAGGATGGGGCTGTAATATCTTACCGTTTTCCATAACCTTTTTAAGTAAAGGCTTTCCTTGATCAATGATATCGTTTCTTAAACCGATGATATCTTCCAGATAGCGGCCGTTTTGATCTGATTTTCTAAAGACCTGCTTTTCACCGGCCAGTGTAATTTTGCAGGGACTCAATTTCCTGACATCACGGTCCTTGAAATGAACCATCTTGTAAACCACATCAAGATAGGGTGCGTCTGCGGAAACCCCGACTTTGGTACCGACTCCGAATGCATTTATTTTGGCGCCTTCGGAAATGACTTTTGCAATCTTAAACTCATCAAAACCGCTGCTGGCAAAGATCTTGACATCATAAAGACCGGCATCATCGAAGATTTTTCGCACCTTTTGGCTCAAGTCCGCCATGTCTCCGCTGTCAAGGCGTACGCCGATGAGGGAATGCCCGTTTTTTTTCATCTTTTTTGCAACTGTAACGGCATTTTCTGCACCGTCGATGGTATTGTAAGTATCGATTAAAAATATGGAGTTATCGGGAAAGGTTTTTGAATAAGCGGAAAATGCCGCAAGTTCATCGCTAAATGCTTCAACATAGGAATGGGCCATTGTTCCGGATATGGGTATGCCGTACATTTTACCGGCAAGGACGTTGCTTGTGGCCGTAAATCCGGCAATATATGTACTGCGGGCAACTTTGTGCCCGGCATCCTGACCCTGAGTCCGCCGCATGGAAAAGTCGATCAAAGGACGGTCACCGGCAACATGGATACATCTGGCCGCCTTTGAAGCGATCATGCTCTGAAAGCCGATGGTGTTGAGCAGAAAAGTTTCGATGAGCTGGGCTTCAATAATAGGCGCTGTCACTTCCAGAACAGGTTCATTGGCAAAGAAAATCGTGCCTTCGTGCATGGCAAGAATTTTCCCTGAAAAGCGGAGTCCTGACAGATATGAAAGAAAGTCTTTTGAAAAAATGCCGGTGGTTTGCAAGTATTTTATGTCTTGCTTGGAAAAGCGAAATGCCGCCAGTTCGTTAAGAACATCCTCGAGACCGGCTGCAACAAAAAAGTTTCTTTTTAAATGATTTTCTCTGATAAAAAGTGAAAAGGTCGCCGTGGAAACCACCTGGTGCACAAAATAACTGGCAGCCATGGTTAACTCGTAAAGATCGGTAAAAAGGGGACCTGCCCTGTGTGCTTTTGTCATGACACACTGGCTCCGTAAAGCTGTTTCATCCTTTTTAATGCAAATTCGTGGAATTTTTTATCAAAATCGGCAACTCCCTTGACAGGGACAGTGATTTTATAGTCACGATTTGCCAGGCCGCCCACCGTGTCCATCACACAGATCGACGTGCAGACTCCCACAACCTCGACGTCATCAACACCCCCAGACTCAAGAATACTTTCAAGATCTGTTCCATAAAAACCGCTATATCTTTTTTTGGGTATTACCTTTTCCCCTGGTTTAGGCGTAAGTTCATGAATAATTTCATTACCCCTGGTGCCGGAGACACAATGGCTCGGGAACCTTTGGAACTCTTTATCGTTTTTATCATGTGAATCCTGCAGGTAAATCACAAGGTCTCCTCGATTTCTGAAGGCTTCCAGTTTTTCTTGAATAAAAGGTATAATCGATCGTGCAGTGTCGCCGCAATAGAGCGCACCATTAGTATTAATAAAATCGTTTAACATATCCACGATGATCAAGGCTTTTGTTGACATATTGGTTTCCTTATAAGATTTTTTATCGTAACATATGAATTATAATGAAAAATTTCAAGGATATTTTGGACAGATTGTACGTTCTTGACTATTATCATCTTTCCGTATTAACTTTCCTATTGCATAACTGTGAAAATTCAGGAGCGTTATATGCAAATTGTGACGACACATAAGAACACGGATTTTGATGCGCTGGCTTCCACCATAGCCGCAACAATTTTGTATCCGGAAGCAATCCCTGTGCTTCCAAACAATGTAAATCCAAATGTTAAAGCTTTTTTGTCCATTCACAAGGACATCTTTAAAATATCCTCCTTTGACGATATTCTTCTTGACCATGTAAATCGTCTGATTGTTGTGGACATAAACAGCTGGGATCGGCTCGGAAGGATCCGCAGGCTGAAGAATAAGAAAAATGTAGAAGTTTTCCTGTGGGATCATCATTCCAACGTTGGCGACATAAAACCCATATGGAAATGCCAGGAGCCTATGGGTGCAAACATTACCCTCATGATTCGACAGTTAAAGCTGGAAAAGAAAGTAATAACTCCCATACAGGCTACTCTTTTTCTGGCAGGTTTATATGAAGATACCGGCAGCCTTATGTTTCCTTCAACAACTGCCGAAGATGCTTATGCCGCGGCTTACCTGCTTGAGCGTAAGGCCGATCTAAACATCGTTCGCTCCTTTTTGCGTCCGGCCTATGGCGAAAAACAAAAAGACGTTCTGTTTAGGATGTTGCAATCGGCAAAGAGAGATATGGTAAGCG
>JAFDBA010000013.1 GCA_019313505.1 Deltaproteobacteria bacterium | reverse complement strand
CAGGCAGGCTGTCAAGATAATTATGTACGGTGACAACCCGGGCCATTTTGTCGGAAGTAAACCAATATTTATTTTTGCTTTCCGCTTCATCAAATTCATCAAACTCGTCAAATTGATCACCATCTTCCGTTGTAGTCTCAGATGCCGCGGCAGGTGCTGATGCTTCAACCTTTTCAAAATCAACAATCACATCCATTGGCGTGGTGCCGCCCAGATTCTGATCAATAACTTTCATACCCTGATAGATCTCGGTTGTATGTTTAAAATAATCGATAAAACTGTTTTCAACCGTGAGCTTTGATATTCCAACTGCGCTGATTAAAAAGGCGATACAGCTTATTATGAGTATAAATGTGCCATGTGCCTGGGTTAACCAGGCTAAAAATGATGTTAGTGAAAACCGAGATTTTTTTCCGGAACGCAGAGATTTTTTCCTCATCAGCATCAACACGGATGGAAACAGGAGGAATGTCATTACCAGGGATACCGAAATCCCGGCGCTCATCATCCAGCCAAATGTTATAACCGGCAAAATATCACAAAGCAACAGCGAACCGAATCCGGCGATTGTTGTCAGGGCGGCATAAAGGCACGGTTTCATCATCAAACGGACCGTATCGAGGATAAGTTCCCTTTGCCCGGCCTCGGGATTTTTCAAACTGAGTTCGCGGAATCGCACAATCAGGTGGATCGTTATGGCCATGGTAATGATGAGTTGTAATGAAATAAAATTAGAAGATATAACCGTGACCTCCCAGTCAAACAGTCCCAGAAGTCCCATCATGGATATTGCGGAAAAAGCGCAGCAGAGCACCGGCAAAAAAATCCAGCGTATCTTTCTGAAAATAATACCTAAAGTGAGAATTAGAAAAAACAGTACCCCAAGGCCGAATACTTTGAGGTCGTTTTTGATAAAGCTGATCAAATCATCCGCGATCATACTTACGCCTCCGAGGAAGAGTTGGGCATCCTGGCGAAAGTTGTCCATGATCCCACGAATTTCAGCAATATCTTGATGCCGGGTCTTTTTCATCTTATCCCGGTGCTTTCTGAATTGTTCGGTCACTTTTTTGAATTCAGCAACTTCCGCAGCAGTAAGGGAACCGGCAGCCTGTTTTTCCTGAAAAGTATTGCGACGGGCAAGTAAGTCCCGGTAAGTATCATCAATCGGAAAGTAGATAAGAAGTGCGGTGATTTTAAGATCCGGGCTGACTAAAAGGTTTTGGTAAAGAGGACTGTTTTTAAACTCGATTTTTGCTAATTTTTTGTCAACAGTCTTAGATTCAAGTGTCTGGATATTAGCGGCCAGTTCTTTAATCGGCACAGGCGGGCTTTCCAGCAAAGGAACATCGAGTACTGAAACCACCGATGACACTCTTTTAAGCCCCTTTAATTCATCCCGCAGCCGGGCCAGGTTTGACAGTACCTTGTCTGAAAACAAATAGCCTTGGGGGGCATAGGTCATTACTAAATAATCCTGCACACCATATCGTGAAGCGATAAGCCGCGAATAGCGCAGGTCTTTGTCATTTTCGAGAACCAGCGTTTCCGCTGACGCGTCAAGCTTGAAGTCCTTTGCCTTATAACCAAGGAAAGAAACCACCGCCAGAATGCAGATAATGACTAATCCGGGCCGCTTTAATATGACTTTATCAAAAAAACGGATGGTCAGAGAGTGAAGTTTTGTCATATTGATTGCTTACAGGAAGATAGAATTTTCGAGACGTTTAATTTGCCCTGAAAAACCTGGTCCTTTGGGCCGGGATTCTTTACTTATTCTCCGGGTTTTCCAGTTTCAGCAGAAGTTCGTCAATAGTGCCTTTACTAAGGACCTGGTCAAACTGAGATCGGTAGGTAGAAATAATGCTTACACCCTGGACCTCTATATCATAAATCAACCAGCTGTGCTTTGATTTATGGAACTTGTACAGCATCGATATCTTGTTATCTTTCGAAACAAGTTCGGTCGGAATCTTAATTTTTCTTTTAACCTGAACAGGCGTTTTAAAAACGACCTTTTCATCGGTATAAAGAGTCAGATCGTCAAGATACGACTCCTTCAAGCGTTTGGTAAAAAGCTCGGTGAATCTCTGTCGCTTTTCATTGACCACGCCGGGCCAGTACTTTCTTCCCAGAGAGAGTTTGGCCATTAGTGGAAAATCAAACAATGGCGTTACAATTTCGATGATTTGTTTGTTCTTTCCCTCCTGATCAAGATCGTTCTTCTGTAAAACAGCAATTGCTGCCTCAATCTTGCTTTCTAATAATTTTTTTGTGACATCTTTGTCATCTGCACCCACGGTTTGGGTCATTACCAGCAAAATAAAAACAGAATACAAAAAGCTTTTCATAATCCATTCCTTTGATCTTTTGTAAAGGGTTCTGGGTTCAGGGTCCTGAGTTCAGGTTTCAAGGTTCGAAGATTCCCGGTTCAAGGTTGAAGGAAGTTTGCACAATAGATTTAAGCCCGAACACCGAACCCAGAGCCTCCGAACCCTGAACCTTTGAACCCTGAACATTGTTTAGTTAACCGATATTCTATTTTTATGCAACCGTTTAGTGCTCAGCGCCTGTATTTACCCATAAGCTGTGTCTGGTCAATTATGTGATTTTCCATTGCTTTTAAAAGTTGTTTTTTTGTGGCTCCGGAAGATAAATTCAGAGTTATATCAAGGGCGTATAATTTAAAATAATACCTGTGAGTGCCACCAGGTGGACAGGGACCACCATAGCCTATCTTACGAAAATCATTGAGCCCCTGTGTGCCGCCCTCTTCCGGGTGCTCATCGGTTGCCACTTCCTCCGGCAGGCCTTTTGTCCCTATCGGAATATCATAATATACCCAGTGAACCCATGTGCCCACCGGAGCATCCGGATCATCACAGATAAGGGCAAGACTCTTAGTGCCGACAGGGAGTGCTCCCCAGTTCAGCGGTGGAGACACATCCGCCCCGTCACAGGTATACTTGCCCGGGATCATCCCGCCTTCATTAAACGCCGAGCTTATTAATTCCATTGTTCCTCCTTTTGTCCCTGCAAAGGATAAGGTTGAAAAAATGATGGTAAAAAAAACGGCTAAACAAACAAGCAAATTAATCTTATTTTTCATTGTTCTATTCCCTGTCTTTTCCATGGTGGTTGTCATGGCTGCTCTCACCGAGTTATATTTATTGCAGATTTAACGAAAATATCAAGCATTTTTAGACGTTGTTTCTTGAAGAAATAGCTTGCATCCTAGTCAAATACTTGCCCTGGTTGCGGTGGGGGCTACCAATGATGATATTTCTGACAAACTTTGTATCAGTCCTCATACGGTGAAAAACCATCTGTACAACATCTTTAAAAAAATCAACGTTCCCAATCGAGTCCAGGCAGCCCTCTGGGCCGCCGGCAATTTGTAGCGCCAGAATAAAATCGCAAGGCGATTTTATACAACGCAGCCGCTCCGCACCGCTCTTCAACACCGAGTATCCCTTCACTATCCCCAATGACGATTTAACAATTCAACCCTGAACCTCCTATGCATTGCAATTTTTTAAAAGCTATAATATTTTCAATTTTCGATATTAACCTCCCCAGGACCACCTTTAAGTTATGCACGTTCTGAACCAACGGATAACATAATTGACTGACTTGACACCAACAACTAAAAAGTTTAAACTATAATTTAAAAAATATTAAGCGACACATAACATAGTATATGGAGAGTATAATATGGCACAATTGAATATAAATATCCCTGTAGATAAAATTGCCGGCATGATTAATAATATGGAAATTAAGGAATTGGAGACTTTATGTCTTTTACTCAATGATGATGGTCGTGAGTTATTAAGGCGCAAAAAAGAAATAGAATCCGAAGATATTCGATTAATTTCCAGGGATGAAGTATTTGATGTATAAAGATTTATACCATCCCGCAGTAAAAAAAGATTTGAAGAAACTCGACAAAAACGTCAGGAATGATATTAAGGAAAAATGGATACCCAAGCTATTATTAAAGCCATTCGAAGGCGAAATGTTAACCGGCTCTTTAGCAGGAATTCGATCATATCATTTTAGCATTGGAAGGGTTCAGTACCGAATTGCATATAGTATAAATGAGAATGAGCATATTATAAAAATGTTGATGATAGCAAAAAGGGAAAGTTTCTACCAGATCTTAAAAAGACGATTTAAATAATCATTCATAGTACTTATTATTAACTCAAGTTTCGCACCCCTGAAATGGGGTAACGCCTTTTAAAGCGTCTGTTAAAGCGTCTAAATAGTGATGAAAATCTTCATTAATTTTAAAAAGGTCAAAAATTGTTGAGAAGGAGGGAGTGCAAAGTATTATCTTCAGGTTAGCATTGAGTGCTGCCTGGATGTGGCTAATCATATCATCGCATCTGAAAAGTTTCGAGCACCAAGAGATTATGCAGATTCGTTCATGGTTATTCAAGAAGAGGGTATCATTTCCTCTGAGCTTGGAGATAAATTACGCCGGATGGCAAAGTTTAGGAATCGGATAGTCCATCTATACGGAGAAATAGATGACAGTTACGTTTATAAATATCTACAAGACGATATCAAAGATACAGAAGAATTTAAGTCGATAATACTTAAACAATATAAAACCTAAAAACTGCACACAAATTTTAAAAGGTTTAAATAAATATAATTATATTATACTGTTAGCATATAGAGTTTATGTTTTGTGGTACATCATATTGCTGAGTATTAAAATAAAAGAAATTTTTAAGATTTGTGCCCTTCGGGATTGTCCCGTTGACCATTCTTCCCATTTACTCTGCCTCGTTCGCTATTTAGGGCCTATATCACGACAGCGGACATAATCCTCAAGTAACTCCCGAACAACCACTGGTAGTTTTGCCTTCGACCTTTGCAAAGCAATTCACCTTATTTTTAAGGTCCGGCTCAATGGGAACAATCATTTGAGTAGACACGTTTTGCCTCCTTGTAATTTTTATATTGTATTTACAATATATACCAAGGGGTAGGTGTCTCATCTTCATTAGCACAAAGGAAACGTCAAGTGGTACATTCGTAAGCTTCCATTTTTTTGTGGAGTGGTAAAGATTCTTACCGATTTTTTATATAATCTGAAATAAACTTGTCCGATTTCAAAGATTATGGGTTGCTTGAAGTAATAAAAGAAATTATTCTTTAGAAAATATTTAATCAATGGAACATTTCAGAATAATCATTGTCTATATTAATGGATAAAGAGATAAAAAAACCGGTCGGTTCATCTGACCAGGATGCAGCGCTTGTCAGGGCTATTCAGGCCGGTGATATGGCTGCATTTGACCAGATGGTTGTCAAACACAAGGATAAATTGTTTAACATGGTCTACTGGTTTCTGGGGGATTACCAGGAAGCCAATGACTGCTCCCAGGAGATATTCATAAAAGTCTTTAAATCTATAAAGAAGTTCAGGTCCGAATCATCATTTTCAACATGGCTTTATCGAATTGCAATCAACACTTGCAAAAACAGGCTTAAATCATCAGCGTACAGGTGGAAAAAAAAGACTGTCCCCCTTGAAAATCCGGAAAGTTCAGAAGATGGTAGCCTTTCCTATAAAATACAGAACAATTCCCCATCTCCCGCTAATGAACTTGAAAAAAAAGAAAGGTTAATGATGATCCAAAAAGCCATCAATGCACTGCCCCAAGAGCAAAACAGGGTTATTGTGCTGCGTGACATCCAGGGGCTGTCTTATCAGGAGATTTCAGATATAACCGGCTTGAACCTCGGAACCGTCAAGTCAAGACTCGCAAGAGCAAGGCTGGAACTTAGAAACAAGTTAAATAGGACGCAGATTTTCGCAGACCCGCCTGCCATGTGAGGCACAAGCGGGCAGGTATACACAGATAATATTGTTATTTTGCAATTTAAGAATCATGACAATCTGTGTCCATCTGTGTCCAAAAAAGAAAGGATATAAATATGGAATGTGCCGCCATTATAGAGCTTTTATCCGAATACATAGATGGCACTTTAGATTCAAAAGCCAAAGAAGCGGTTGAAAAGCATATTTTAACCTGCAAGAACTGCAAACAAGAACTCTCCTCATTAAATGCGATAGCCAAAGAACTGGGCTCTATGGATCAGGTTAAGCCTCCGGCGGACTTCCTTGAAAAAATCCATGAACGTATGGAGCCTCGCTTTAGTTTTAACAAGATAGTTCGCAAGTTGTTTGTGCCCTTCCATATTAAGATCCCCCTGGAACTGGCAGCGACTGCAACAGTTGCTATTCTTGTTGTTTTGGTTGTAAACATTCAGCAGCCGAAAATTCAGATGATGCAAATCCCTAAAGCTGCCAAATCCCAAAGACTGGCCGATAAATCAAAAGAGGATCGTATAAAATCGACATTTAAAAAGGAAACCGAAAGTCCGGAACCTGTTCTTGAAGAATCTCCTGGAAAGCTAACGAACAGCGAACATGTCATGTTAGCCCGAAGATCCAAGTCAAAAGCCGTTAAACCATCAATCCAAAGGGAATCTGGACCGTCTTCCTCATTTATGGCAAAAACAGAGTCCAAACAAGATGCCGGAAAAGGTCAACCCATAGAACTTGCCCTTGTGCTCAAAACAGGCGTTATCGGAGGTTTTTATGAGCCGGGTATTGCCATGCAAGCGGCTCCACTCCTTGAAAGCGACGAAAGCACGACTGAAAAAAAGAGGGGCGACATAGATTCTTTTGGAAGAAAAATTGACGCCGGGGAAAAAGACCATGCTAACAACCTCCTTTCCCGGATGAAACATATTATTGATCTTGTACAAGGCAAAGTTTTGACCGTAGAATATGACAGACAGACAGAACAATTAAAATCGATTTTTGCAGAAATCCCAGCCAAAAGCTACGAATCTTTTTGCGAAGAATTAACCGGCCTGGCCGCATTCCAAAACCCTCCCCCCGACCTTGCTGACAAAGATCCGAAAACGATTCAGGTTCGTATCAGGTTCATATCTTTATAAAATCCCTTTTAGCAATTTTATTTTTGGAACTTTTTCTCATCCTCCTTGTCTAAGGGTTTAAAGGTTCAGCGTTCTGGGTTTGGGGTTAAGGAACCTTTGAACCTTTGAACCCAAATGTTTACTGAAAAAGATGAACATCGAACGTATTAAAAGATGAACATCGAACATCGAACGTCCAACATCGAATGTTGAATGAAAAACAAAAACAAGAAATAGTCATTCAAGGTTTGACATTGGATATTTAAAAACAAATGAAACCAAATTGCGGAGCGGAGCGACATCATTATTCGATGTTCAACGTTTGATGTTCGACGTTCGATGTTCATCTTTTAAAACAACCTTGAACTTTTGAACCCTTAAACAAGGAGGTTATAACAATGACACACAAGAAAAGAATTTTTGCAGTACTGATTCCGGCTCTAATTATAATCGCGGCAAACTCTTCGTATGCACAGCCGGAAAGGGATGCAGACAAAACATTATCCCCATATTTCCTGGTAAAGAGCCATGATCCCGACGTGGACCGGCTCCCCCTGAAATCCACATGGGCTCAAGTAAATATTTCAGGGGTCATTGCCGACGTCAAAGTAACACAGGTCTATAAAAATGAAGGCGATAAGCCGTTGGAAGCCATCTACGTCTTTCCGGCATCCACAAGGGCGGCTGTTTACGGGATGAAAATGACCATCGGAGAGCGTACCATCACGGCAAAGATACGGAAGCGTGAACAGGCACGTCAGGAATACAATCAGGCAAAACAGGCGGGAAAGAGTGCATCTCTTCTGGAACAACACAGGCCTAATGTTTTTCAGATGAATGTGGCCAACATTTTGCCTTCTGACGTCATTAAAGTTGAACTAAAATATACCGAGCTGCTAATTCCCACGGATACTGTTTACGAATTCGTTTATCCCACGGTTGTCGGACCCCGCTACGTGGACCGACAGGCTGACAAAGCCGGTTCGTCTGGTACATGGACGGCAAATCCGTATCTCCACCAGGGAGTACCCCCGACCTATACCTTTAATATTACCGTGGATATTGCAGCGGGTCTCCCGATTCAAGATATCACTTGCACGTCACACAAGACCGGCATCCATTACAATGGGCCTGCTTTTGCCACAGTTAATCTTGACCAATCCGAAAAACGTGGCGGCAACCGTGATTTTATTTTGAAATATCGATTAGCCGGCGACAAGATTGAAACAGGGCTCCTTCTTTTTGAGGGAAAGGATGAGAACTTTTTTCTGCTCATGGTGCAACCTCCCAAAAAGGTTGTCAAAAGCCAGATCCCTCCTCGCGAGTATATATTCATCGTTGATGTGTCAGGATCAATGCACGGTTTCCCACTGAATATATCCAAAAAACTTCTTAAAGACTTAATCGGCAACCTTGGTTCAGCGGACAGATTCAATGTGCTGCTGTTTGCCGGTAGCTCCCACCTGATGTCGGAACAATCCTTGCCCGCCACTCCGCAAAACATCATGCGTGCCATAAACACCATTGAACGACAGCGCGGCGGCGGTGGAACCAGGCTGTTACCGGCACTTAAAAGAGCGCTTTCCCTGCCAAAAACCGAAGGATATTCCCGAAGTATTGTTATTGCCACCGATGGTTATGTCTCGGTTGAAGAGGAAGCTTTTGACCTTATCCGTAACAATCTCGGCCGGGCAAATATGTTTACATTCGGAATCGGATCAAGCGTCAACCGCCATCTGATTGAAGGTATGGCAAGGGTGGGAATGGGGGAACCCTTTGTAATTACAAAACCTGAACAAGCACCCGAAAAAGCAGAAAAATTCAGGAAGCTCATTGCGTCTCCCGTGCTAACGGGAATCAAGGTCGACTTCGGCCGGTTTAAAACTTATGATGTGGAACCTCCCGGTATTCCCGACGTACTGGCTGACCGGCCCGTGATTGTGTTCGGCAAATGGCGGGGCAAGCCCAGGGGCATCATCTCTTTACAAGGTTTCACAGGAGATCACCCTTTTTCGAAAAAGGTCCATGTCTCCGGGATAAAATCTTTGAAAAAGAACTCCGCCCTGCGTTACCTGTGGGCACGGCACCGGATCGCCCTTTTATCCGACTACAACAGACTCAACAAAAAGGATGAACGGATCAAGGAGGTAACCAGCCTGGGGCTAACCTATAACCTGTTAACCGCATATACCTCATTTGTTGCCGTGGACACCAAGATTCGCCTCCGGGACGGACAGGCTGTAACAATCAAACAACCTCTCCCATTACCCCAGGGTGTTTCCGACTATGCAGTGGGAGGAAATGGCTCTTTTGTCAGAAAATCAGTCTCCTCCTTTTCAGCAGCCCCTTCTCTATTCGGACTGAAAGGCAAGGTAATGGAAGAAAGCCTTGAACATAAAAAAGAGGACCGTTTGACATGTGAATCGGAAACTGATGCCTCTGCCCGTGATAAGAACTACATTGAACTGGGAGAAATTATCGCCCTCATTCAACATCTGTTACAGGCAGGCGTTAGGAAAACAACCTGGCTTAAAAGGAAAGGTTGTATTCAAAATGTTTATTGATTCTGCCGGTGGCGTCACCAAAGTTCATCCGGATAAAGGCATAAAGAAAAAGAACGAGTTTAAACGTTGCATGCTTCAGGAACTTAAAAAGCTGCGCTTCCCGGTATCAAAAGAAGGAAAAAATAGCATTGTTTTGATTACGTTCCTGTTGAAATAATAATCCAAGAACAGCAACAAGCACAAATTAAAATAGCCGTCTGCCTCGGAAAACGGGGCAGACGGCAGGCGCAATCGTATCCTTGCTTATCACACAAGGAAGTCCTCTTGATATTTCTTTATTACTTTTTATTTCGTAACGGTTACACTTTTCGATGTAGAATTGCTTGTCCCCTTATCATCGGTAACAGTGAGGGTAACTAAGTAATTCCTGAACTTGACATATCTATGTACGGGATTTCGCTCAGTGCTGGTCTTGCCGTCATCAAAACTCCAGAACCAGGAAACAATTGTACCATCTGTGTCGCTGCTGTTATCGGTAAATGAAGCCACTTTTTTAGAGACGACAACATTGAAAACAGCAGAAGGTGGATCATTCTGAAGTTCGTTTTGACTGACGTAAACAGAACTATCGGCTGTATCTTGAAGCCCTCCAAAGTCTTTTACCGTCAATTTGAATTTGAGATTCTCCCCATACTGATCTGTCTTCGGCGCAGTAAAAGTAGTTACGGCTGATGTGGGATCAGAAAGGGAGACAGGGTCTCCTTCAACCTGGGTCCAAAGATGTGAAGCAATACCACCATCAGGATCCACTGAGGCTGCCCCATCCAATGAAACTAAAGTTTCTTCTGTAGTCTCCACATAGTCTGGAGCAACAACTGCAATCGGTGGTTTGTTTTCCCAGCTGATATTGACAATACATGAGTCAGTGCTTGGCATCCCGCCGGTATCGGTTACTGTAAGATTAAAGTTAAGGGAAGCACCATCCTTTTCAACGTTCGGTGCTGTAAAAGTGGGCTGGGATGACGCTGGATTTGAAAGGGTAACCGTAGGAACTCCGATTTGGGTCCACAGGTAAGAGGTAATGCCATTATCAATATCTAAAGAAGAAGATCCATCGAGAGTAACAACAACTGCCTCATTCACAGTCTGATCAGGGCCGGCATTAGCCACGGGCGGTTCATTCTGCCAGGTAACATTGGTAATACACGAATCCCTGCTTTCAAGTCCACTATAATCAACAACAGTTAATTCAAAGCTCAAAGAAGCGCCCTCTGAGCCAACGTCAGGGGCTGTAAAAGTGGACTGCTGTCCATTGGGATCAGAAAGGGTTACCGTGGGTTCGCCTATTTGCACCCAATGATAAGATGCAATGCCATCATCCGGGTCTGTGGAATTAGATCCGTTCAGGTTGACGAGCTGTCCTTCATTAACAGTCTGGTTCGAGCCGGCATTTGCAATCGGTGGCTGATTGTCAGGTACTACTGTCGGCATATGACATACCTCGTTGGAGTCTCCGCTTTCAAACCCTTTGGTATCGAATGCTTTTGTCACGAAACAATATGTCTTGGTTTCATCCAAATCGTAAATTGTGCAATATGTGTCTGTTCCTTCCCAGGATGGATTTGCATAATCGTAAGATTGGCTTTGCTCACTACAAAAAACTCTGTAGCCGGCCAAGTCCGTTTCACTGTTCGGAGCCCATTCCAGCGAGACCTGGGTTGCTGCTGAAGCATCGAGTATAAAGAAAAATAGGAAGTTTAGCGTTAAGAGAATAAACCAAAAAAGAAAAGAATAGTTGAATCGATATTTACTTAAATTTCTAACCATAGCAGGCGCCTCTTTCTCTTTGCATTGGATAACTTCTTAAAGAGAAAGGCGCCGTTTAACGGTTCAAGGCAAAATGCCTGTTGTTTCGAACGTGAGGAGTTCTACACGTATTTGGCAACCCGGCTGTCGTAGCTTTTAAGCCTTAGACCCGTGGTTTTGCGTCCCCGCTTTTCAGCGAGTTTGCCCTTTCACTAAGTAGATTTACCCAATATTGGTATACTGTTTTAAGGTTAATCCGTATTAATTTGAGTAAAAAAAATAATTTCTATGCATTTTATCATGCAAAAATCATGCAAAATTTGAGATGCCATCTCGAAAAAGAAGAGAACGATTTGATTTCAAATACTTAACTTAAAACCAGTGGCTTGCGTACCAAACGTGTTTGACAATATTTGTCAGAAAAAATGTCATCGTTTGACAAGTATTACACGATTTTGGAGTAGTATTCGGAGAAAAAAATGGTAATTGAAAGTTTTTTTGAAAACTTCATTACTGAGGCCTCCATTTTAGTATCAAGGCACATTACTTGATAATCGTCTATGATAAGAATGCGAGCCATAGTTTGTCACTCTTCCTGATTCAGCACTTTTCGAACCAGTTTAGCCAAATCACGCCTATCGAAAGGTTTTACAATGTAGGCTGAAATACCTAATTTCTTCGATCTTTCTTCATCTATCTTTTCACTAAAGCCGGTGCACAGAATGGTCGGCATATCAGGACGAATCTTCAGGATCTCTTTTACCAGCATGTCGCCGGTCATCCGGGGCATGGCCATGTCGGTAATCAACAGATCAAATTGATCCGGGTTGGCCTGAAATAATTTTAGGGCCTGGACAGGACTCGTTTGGGCTTCAACCTGATATCCCAAACGCTCCAGTCTATACCGACCGACATAAACCATTGATTCTTCATCATCGACAAACAGTATTCGTTCATTTCCGGTAGGAAGTTTTTCATCAATTTCAATCTCTGAATCTACTTGTTTTTCAATTACAGGGAAAAACACGCTAAATGTGGTCCCTTTTCCGAGCTCGCTCTCCACGATAATCGCACCTCCATGGCTTTTGACTATACCGTGTACCACCGACAATCCCATGCCTGTGCCTTTACCCACTTCTTTGGTTGTAAAATATGGATCAAAGATTCGATCTGTGGCTTCAGGTGCTATTCCTTGACCTGTATCGCTTACCGTCACTTTGACATAGTTGCCAGGGATTAAGTCAGGGTAAAGAACAGCTGAATCTTCATCCAAAACAATATTTTCTATTCCAACCTCAATGGTTCCACCGGTTTCCACGGCATGGGAAGCGTTAGTGCATAAATTCATCATGATCTGATGGATTTGGGTCGGGTCGGTCAAAACTGTATCGTCTGTAGCCCGAATATTCTGGCGAATATCAATACTCGTTGGAATCGTTGCTCGTAAAAACTTGAGAGAGTCTTTGATGGTCTGGATAATTTTTATCGGCTTTCGTTCCTGATCTGTCTTACGACTAAAAGTGAGTAGCTGTCTTACAATATCTTTGGCACGAATACTGGCTGTTTTAATCTCTTTAAGATTGAAATGAGCCGGATTCCACTCAGGTACATCATCCATTGCCAATTCCGTGTTTCCTATAATGATTCCGAGGATGTTGTTAAAGTCATGGGCGATGCCACCGGTCAGTGTACCGATTGATTCCATTTTTAGGGCTTGTTGGAGTTGGGTTTCCAGTGTCTTTTGTGCGCTGATATTTCTTAAATTAATGACACTGCCAATAGGTTTGTTATCCGGGTCCCTATAAATGGCTCCGCTTATACTTATGGGAATAATCTTTCCTTCTTTGGTGAATCGGCGAGTTTCAATGCCAGAAAAGCTTTCTCCAGCCAGCACCTTATCAATCATGAACTTGGTTTCCTCCCAGCTCTCTTCCGGTACGAATTCATCCATCTTCTTACTAATACGTTCTTCTATAGTCCAACCGAAAACACGAGTAAAAGCAGGATTAAAGTAGATTACCTTACCCTCAATGTCGTAGACAACAACTGGATCAGGATTTGCTTCCAAAACTGTACGATATCTTTCCTCACTCTCACGCAGCGCCTCCTCTGTTCCCTCGCGCTCAAGGGTTTTTTTCTCCAATTCCTTAACCCTTTGTTCTAACTCTTCATAGGTTGGTTTGTCAGCCATTAGAAAATCCTCCGATTAATCGGGATAGGCGATTAAAAAAACACAATATATTAGCACCATGAGTATAGCGAAAATTCAAGGTTCCGATTGTCAATCAATACCCGCCATCATATTAATATCTTTATAGTTTTTTGTAAACATTGATTTTTTTAGGCTTCATTTATTCAAGTGCGAATGAAGAAATTGTTAATATAGAACTCCGCCCCAAACGCGTTGTTTCGGGTTTACATATTTTCTTTTTTTGCGTTTTCTAATCGTACAGACTGTCAGAAAATATTCTCGGTCAGTTTTACGAAAATGTCTGAGTTGCTGAGAATACCGACCAAATTGGTTCCGTCGACCACGGGCAATCTTCTTACACCGACCATACGCATCAATTGATAACAGTGTGAGATTGACAAGCTGGAGTTGGTGGTGATCGAAGGTTTGGTCATCAAGTCATCGACCGTGAGCGACTCCCATCCGTTTGCGTCCATGACAATCGCTTCAACGATATCTTTTCGAGTTATAATGCCGAATGCATCTCCATCGTCATCAGGTTCAACGACGAGACTCGATAAGCCGAAATCGCGCATCATTTTAGTAGCTGCCAACAACGTTACACCTTTATGGACCGTCTTGACGTCAGTCTGCATAAAATCCTTTGCCCTCAATTTCTTTGCATCCATATTATTTCTCCTCCATATAGCACATCATCTTACAAGCTCTACAGACTGTTGTTCCGTATTCAGAACAAACATCACTTTCCCTTTGATATCTTCCGTGACATGATAGACATGTCCGTACACGACTACAGTAGTCCCAAAATACACGGTCTTTTTCACCTTCACTGCCACGGATTCGATTTCGGTTTCAGATATTTTTTGTACCAGTTCTTTCCTATATTTGGTCATCATAGTTTCTTTATTCACTATCTCACGCCTAAGCTTAACCAGCTTGTAAAGTTTATGGGATGTCTCTTTGGGAAGTACTTTTTTTTTGTATTTTTTAACGTATCGGGCTAAAATCATGTCCATCTTTGCCTTCTTACGTTTGAAATCCGTCAACCGTTTTGTAATATCAGCCAAAAGCTTAAGAGCCTTTGATTTCATTCCGACGCTCACGCGTGTTCTGACGCCGGCATCTGATCCTATTTCATTAACTTCGATACCCTTGGCGGCCTCAACGGAACCGCCCCTTATACGACCCTTTCCTTCAATTACGATTATACTCCCCTTAGCCGATACAGTGCTTCGCATTATATCATCGTGTACGGATATATTACCGTCGGCATGAACACGGGCATTTTCAATAAAACGTGCTGTAAAATTTCCGCCTGCATGGACTCTTCTTTGTGCCGAACCGATGATGCCGCCCTGTATGTGGATGTCGGTACCGGCTTCGACAATAGCGTCTTCAACGCCGCCGCCGACTCGAATCTCACCGCTGGCTTTTACATTGAATCCTAACTTGATCCAACCTTTGATGTTCAATGACCCGTCCATGTTCAGGTTGCCGGTTGAAAAATCCACATCACCAGGTATTTCATACTTTTTAAAAACTGCTATTTTGCCTTTTTGAGTAAGGACAACCATACCGTCGATTTCTGAGATAAGGCTAAGAGCATCATCCGAGATCGCCACGTTATCTGCGGGGATGAGGTTTTTGTCCATGCCAGGTTCAGTGGTAATAATATCGCCGAACACGTCAGCTCCTTCTTTTCCCGGTGTAAGCGGCACCTTAACCGCCAGCAGGTCCCCCGTTTTCACGTTTTGTATGGTTCCGCGTTCTCTATAATCTATATACCCTAATTGCTCGTCAATAGCCCCCGCGATTTTCTCAGGTCGGAACTTGAGTTCTATTCGAGCATCCTCTCCGCATTCAGACACTGTTCCTTTCGCAATAACGGCATCGTGAACCGGCTTGTTTGCCGAGGCAACCTCGTTCAACACCTGTTCAATGGTTTTTCGCTTAATACCATGGACTATTCCTCGATCGGCGAGTAATTCTTCAACCAGCTCCATAGTGAGCATCTTTCCCGATTTCAGCGTTGGATGGACAGTTAGATAGACTTTTAGATTATCCTCCGATACCCGCAGCGGATCGTCAACACAAAGACTGCCATCTATGTAATCCGCGTAACCCACTGTTACGCCTTCTGCAACTATGTATGTCACTCCGTCATCGAGAAGAGTGACATTCGTCCCGGCTGTTACCTGTTTGTCCTTGGGTTCGGCACCGGTAAGGATGTCTCCTATTACGGCCATTCCGCGCACAGGTTCCTCCAGTGGAATTTTGATTGCAAGCTCATCGCCGACAGTAAACATCTCCTTGAGAACTGCGGATGTATTCAGTCCGCCGTCCTGCCTTGCAGCATCCACGGTTTCGGGATCATCACTATTAAGCTGAAATTTGAACTCTATCCGGGCGTCGACACCGTCTTTGGCCGGAGTAGCCTCGGCAACCGTGCAATCCCGGACCGGTTCGGCGGCCTCAATTAACTTTTTGATCAAATCTTCTTTAATACCGTGAACAACGCCTGTCTGTTCCAGCGTTCCGAATACATCTTCGAACGTAAGCTTGCTATTGTCTGCAAGGGTGGGGAATATGGGCATTTTAGCCCACATCCCGTGTTTGTCTGTCTTGACCAGATTTGTTACTGACACGTCCCTTGGAGTTGCCTGTGCCGCACCATATAAGGTAGCAATAAATGTACTACCATCCTCGGTGATGCTCACATTGTCTCCGGCTGCAAAATCGGATTCCTTTCCATCCTTAGCGGGTACTTTTTCACCGAAAATGGTTCTACCGGGCGTCCCTTTTGTGGCGGAAATTCTGACAGCGACAATCTGGTCCGGTTTGACCATATTATTGGCACTAGGATCCCTGTTGACCGCATCCCGACCTATTTTCAGCTCGATTCGACCATCTTTTCCACTTTTGGCAAGCTCGCCGGCTGCAACCTGTATATTGTTCCTCGTAGTATTGGTATCTATAACTTCAGAAACAATATTTTCTATGACTCCCTTGTTTATGTCTACAACGATATTCAGATCTGCTAACGCGTGTTCAATGTCACCAATTGTTACTGGTTTGCCGTTGCCCAACGGCGGCGTTATTGTCCTGATGGTTGCGCCCATCTTATCTTCCCAGATAGCAATATCAAATTGTCCAGGTGCGTTCTTCATCGAAACAGAATAGGTTGCTTTATCAACCTGTACTACCGTCACTTCGTCGGGCTGCACACCGAGTTGCCGGGAACCCTCAATACGAGCAGCTTTATCGTTTTCTATGGAAATGGTAATGGTGGTTTTTTGCATTTATAGCCCTTATATTTTCAAATCTAACGCTGACATTATGTTCAGGATATTTTCAAAAAATGCAGATTACTCCAAAATATTCTCAATTAGTTGGCTTAAAAGACTGTACCATTCAGAAACTGCATTTTTTGCAATTCCCTTTTTGCCCAATCTGTGAATTAAAATTAATGGTCTCGTAAAAAGTCCGATTTAGACGGTTTCGTAAAAAGTTCAAATTGTCTTTTTAAGTTTGATTGCTCTTGTTCAAGAGATCTAATATGCTTTGAAGAAGCTTATTTTTTTCCACAGGTTTTTTCAGATAACCATCGGCTCCCGCCTTTATGATTCTTTCCCTGTTCTCTTCAGTATCATGGCCTGTAATGGCCAATATTTTTATATAAGAGGTGCTCGAATTCTCTTTTAATCGTCTGCAAACTTCAAAGCCGTCCATCCACGGCATGAACAGATCCAGTAGTACAAGGCCCGGCTTAAACTCCATGACCTTAATTCCAGCCTCAAAACCGTCTGATGCAACTTCTGTTTGAAATTCATTACGAGACAACATTTTTTTTAGCATATCCAAAATTTGGGGGTCATTGTCTACAATAAGGACTTTTTTACTTGAAGAATGATTGTTAGATAAAGGATATATCTCTTTTTCGAAAACAAAGGATTCCAGATCCTTTTTAAGAATTCTATAATGACCGCCAGAAGTGCGTGATGCCTTCAACTCCCCGGTTTTCACTAACTTCCAGAGCGTCCACCTGCTGATGGCACAATATTTTGCGGCCTTCGGTATGCTGAAGATCTCATCACTCATTTCAGAACTCCTGACCTGTATATGTAATTTCAACGTGATATGAAGATTTAGTCGTAATTTCAGATGCAACAATTTGATCATCGAACATCGAACATCGAACATCGAACATCGAACATCGAACGTTCAACGTTCATCTTTTATATTCCCTCAAGGTGTGGATTCTTCATTAAAATATGGTGAATATGGTGAATATGGTGAATATGGTGAATATGGTGAATATGGTGAATAATTGCAACATAATGGCCAAATTGTCAAGGAAAAAGTTTAACATTTATTACAGAAGGAATGTATTAAATGTAAATCGTGGCCCAAAGGACCAGACTTTGTGGCCGAACGGTTACGTTCTTATCCTTTAGAAAGAGAAAGACATTGACAATAACAAGAGCGTATAATATATTAATATTATGAACAAAAACAATTTTATAAATCAATCTGACCTAAAAGTGAAACAAGATTTGTCGTATCTTTTTTCCAGATACCCCCACATCTTATCGGCTTACCTTTTTGGGTCAACGGCGCTTGGAATATCGAATTCTGATAGCGATATCGACATTGCAATTCGAATTGATCAAAGCCTTGCATCCGATTCATATCTCGAACTCAGAATAGAACTAACTGATGATTTGGAAAAACACCTTGGTTGTGAGGTGGATATCGTGGTTTTAAACACCGCATCGCTTAAGATGATCCACCAGGTAATAATAAATGGAAGACTGCTTTTTTCAAGAAACCTCGAAAAAGAAAAGGACTACATTGTTCAGAAGAGAAAAGAATATTTTGATTTCAGGTATTATATTAACAAAGACATTCAGGAAATGAGGTCTTACTTCGGGGTATCTAAGAATGCTTGATCACGAGGTCATTGAATCCAAGTTAAGGTTTTTAAGAGAATATCTAAACGATCTCAAAGATTATGAGTCTATATCACTTCGTGATTATAAAACCAGCAAGAAAGACCAGCGCTTTGTAGAACGTACATTACACCTTGCCTGTGAATGCTGCCTGGACATTGCAGCACATATTATTTCACGAGTGGGTCTGAGAGAGCCGGCAGATAACAAGGATCTATTTGTTATCCTGTTTGAAAATAGCATAATTTCTGAATCCATCCATCGTGCAATGATGAAAATGGCAAAGTTCCGAAATATAATCGTTCATGATTATGCTCGTATTGAACCGGAAATTGTTATCGGTATTCTAAAAAAAGACATAGAAGATTTCAAACTATTTGCCCAACAAATCATCCGTTATCTGGATATGTAGTAAAAAACCTGCAAACAGCTACGGGCATCTCGGCCAGCCGCAATAGGGCGGAATGGGCGCCCTCATCAACCAGAGAGATCCTGATTACGGCAGGTTTATCAGGTGCAAAGGGAGGAAGAAGGTCCTCGAGTCCATGGATTTCATTCCCTTTAAGGTGATGATACGGAATATCCCGTGAGCTGAATTCATCCATGGCATCATCTAAAAATCCGAATAGAGCAGAAATCGCAGGCCCTGTTTTGGGAACAGTTTCAAGGCGATGCCATGAAAGCGTGGTTTCATCTATATCACATTTCAAGCCGGCCATTGTCTCAAGCCATACATCCGGTGAAACACCGTCAAGAATCATCACAATCGGATTCTCCTCTAAAACAATCGGTTCAACCGGAGACAGCATATCAAGCCACTCTTCCCCTTTTTCAGCAACTACCTGCAATCTCTGATTAACAATTGAACGGAGTTCCTTTGTTGACCAGGAATCGACCAGTATCTGAGAAAGGAAAATCCGTGCACGAAGCAAATCGGGAAGCCTGTCATTTAAAAGTGATGCAACCCTTTTTAACAAATTTAATCGCCCTGTGATCAACCCGCCAAAAGCAAGGGCTGCAAGCAGAAAATATGCGGTATCTTCAGGAACCCCAAATCTGCCTGTTTCCAGGGAATGGAGTACGTCCGGAAGCTTTGTTTCACCCGCGCTACTGATCAGGCCGAATACGGTTGAAAGCAGGGGGTGATTTTCATGATCCGGTATAAAAATATATGAGCCCGCCCGTAATTCTACAAGCCCGAGTGGTACGGCAAGACCCTCGATGGCATCGTTTAATCCGCGCGAATGCGCCTCCCGAAGGCTGATGCTGCCCGGAAAGACAAACTCATTAATCAGGCGCTGATATAACATGGGCAAGGGGGAAACCTTTCTTGGTGCGATCTCTCTATATCCGGGATATCGTTCTTGAAGCAGGATTTCGCAGCCTCATCAAGGAGTCTTTCAAAGCGCCTCATCTGCCGGATTACAGGTTCTACGCCGATTCTCAAATCTGAAAATCTTCCCTCATAAAAGAGACTCAAGACCGCATCATGTGCAGCAGGTCTGAGCTTTTCAGCAGCTTCCCGGGCCGTCTCAATTAGAGGAGCGTCAGCAGGATTCGACGGAATATGGATTGGAAGGCTTGAGTGAAAGGGCCTGTTCTGCAACTTCGAGTGACTCCTTATACTTTCGTGCCCTAATAAGTGCCGCAGCCTGTCTTGTAAGCCAGAAAGGGTTGTTTCGGTTTTCTTCCAGGTATGCTGTTTCGGCAAAGCCGGCAGCTTCGATATACCTGCCCTTTTTAAATAATGCCCTGTATTCGTCATATTTTGGTGACATCATAATTCCTTGGGGATTCTTAGCAGGAAATAATCCGTTTCATCGGCACCTAAAATCTGCATTAAAAAACATCACCCTGATACAGCCTCTTTAGAAAATTCTCCAGGGGCAGAACGTCTAACCCATCAAAATGATACGCTCTTTTGCCTGTGTAAATGCCAATCATCTTATCTACATGAATACGGTCGGATTTGTCCAGCGAACGCATGGTACGTTCCCATTTCCTGTCCCATTTTTCCGCCAACTTTACTTCCAGACAAACAATGTGGGCCTTGGAGGAAGGCTGACGTTTCCGGGTTTCAATAACAAAATCAATTTCAGCTCCACTACCGGTTCGATAGAAATAAATAGGTCGGTATTTGTTCTGGGTAAGATTGTAGACCCTTAATTCGTGGTAAATCATGGTTTCCAGGACAGTGCCTTTCCATATTCTGCCAACAGGATCAAAAACAAGACCCGCGGCCGCTCTGGCAACGCCAGGATCAAACCAGTAAAGTTTAGGATGGGTTTGTTCCCTGACCTTAACATTCGGTCGATAGGCTGGAAGAAATTGTCCAAGGAGCGTATCTTCCAAAATAGAAAAATATACGTCGACGCTGCTTCGCGGTACTGCGGCATCACGAGAAATGTTCTGCCGGTTTAACAATTGCCCATTTAATTGTCCGGCAATGCTCAAAAAGCGTAAAAACGGGGGCAGACTCCTTACAATGCCTTCTTCCTTGATTTCCTCTTTAATATAAGTATTCACATATGAGTTCAGAATATCGGCTGCATTTTTCCGGTCCAGTTGAACATATGGTAGAAATCCCCATTCAAGTGAAAACTCAGCATCAAAAAGGTCACCAAGTTCTGTGGAGGAAAAAGCGTTAAGGTATCGGGTAACGGCCCGACCGCCTAAAAGATTTACGCCGCCCCTGCGTAGCTTTCTAGCTGATGAACCGCATAAGGCAAACCGCCACCCCTTTGTTTCAATAAGCCGGTGAACCTCATCAAGAAGGTGGGGAATTTTTTGGATTTCATCAATAACGACCCAGGAGTTTTCCGGAAGGTCTCCGGCCATAGCTTCCAAATGGCCGGGATTTTGGGAAAGTTCCAGATACAAACCGGAATCGAGCAGATCAAAAAAGAACGCCTTGGGCAATACTTCTTTGAGCCATGTGGTTTTACCAACTCCCCGCGGACCTAAAAGGAAAAAGGAACGATCTGGAACCTTAAGCAGTCGGTTTATGAATGCTTTTTTCATAATGCAATTATACAGGCATTTTGTAAAATTGCAATGCAATATTACAACTAAGATGTAAAATTGATGATTTATGACCTGAAAATATTCAGGTATGAATCTATTTCAGACTTCTTAAAAGAGTAATAATTTCCTGGCCAAATTCCTTTTTCTGCCAGTTTTTCATTTCTTTTATTCCTTCGACACCTCTTCTATCCACGGGATTTTGTATCGCAATAGAGGTAACAAGAACATTATTGCAAATCATCCCGGGATCTATTTCAAGTGCTTTGGCCTTTGAAGCTCTCCAGGATTTTAAGGCTTTTATTCTCCCGAACACTTTATAGGACAATACCGGCGCCTTTTTTCGCGGATAAACAGGAAATTTGTTTTCGGGTATTTCCAAAGCCCCGGCCACAACCTTTATTAAATCATTTCCGTACATATTAATCTGTTTTCCACTCAAAGCCTTTATTCCTTTTAAACGGCGTAAAGTTACAGGCTTTTCCGTTGTAATTTTCATAATTGAATTATTGCCGATAATTTTAAATAGCGGCTTATCTTTTTTTTCTGCAACACTTTTACGAAACTGCAACAAAGCTTCAAGAACGGCAAGACTTCTCGACTTTAGGCGCCCCCCCCCTTTGAATTTTAAAAATAACGGCCCTTCATTCGATAAAACCGTTCTGACTTTGCTTAAAGAATCGCATTCTTCAAGCACCCAGGCCAGACGGCCTTTTTTTTCAAGCTCTTTTTCACAAATTTCCGCCAGAGGGAAAAGATAGATTACATCCCCTGCAGCATAATCAATCATCTCCCGGGGCAACGGCCTTTGCGACCAGTCTTTTTTCTGGTATTTTTTATTCAGACTTATGTCCAAGTACTTTTTTAGGACAGCTTCCAGTCCTGTCCCCTCGTTTCCCAGGAATCTGCATGCAAGCTCGGTGTCAAAAAGATTATTTATCTCAATTGTAAAATCCCGGAAAAGACTGCGTACATCATAATCAGCCCCGTGAAAAATCTTTTTGATATCAGGATCAGAAAAAAGCGGTTTAAGGGAAGATAAATCTTTAACATGTAGCGGATCAATCAAAATAGACGATTTTTTTGTGGCCATCTGAATCAGACAAACCTTTTCTTTAAAATGGTACATGGAGTCTGCTTCCATGTCAACGGCGACTGCCTTTCCCTTTTCAAGGGTTCTTACAGCTTTTTCAAGTCCGGCTACTGTATCTATTATTTTATAGTTGGTTCCCATTATTTTCCCTTGACCTGCTGGATTATTTCACCTAACTTGATGGCTTCGTAAAAAGCCCAACTTCTGCGTTGTGCTGCATTTCGTAATCATTCAACGTACGAAAAGTACGCTCCCCACGGGACCGGCGGATAGCCGATGATACAAAACTTGCACGCCTTGAATTTGAACTTTTTACGAAACCATCCAAATTGGACTTTTTGCAAAACCGTCAACTTTAGCTCACTTTAAACTTTAGTTCACTTCAAACTTTTTAATGGATGATAGTACAATGGTAGACATAACATTTCCCGACGGTAATATAAAGAGTTTTGAAGGCAGCCCCACAGGTCTGGATGTAGCAAAGAGTATTTCAGAGGGTTTTGCACGTAATTGCATCGCCATGGAGCTTAATTCCGATCTTATGGATTTAAACACAATAATTGCCCGGGACTCCCAAATCAGACTGATCACAACCAAAGATCCGGAAGCCATAGAAATCCTCCGCCACAGCGCCTCCCATGTGATGGCCCAGGCTATCTTACATCTTTACAAGGATGCTAAATTAACCATTGGACCGGCCGTTGAAAACGGCTTTTATTACGATATCGATATGGAACCGGTCTCCAAAGACGATTTTGAAAAAATCGAGATCGAAATGAAAAAGACCATCAAGGCAAAAATGCCCTTTGAACGGAAAATCGTCTCAAAATCTGAAGCATTGGAATTTTATGATGACGAGCCGTATAAACTCGAAATGATATCAGAACTTGAAGAAGGAACAATTTCATTTTACGAGCATGGAGATTTCACGGATTTGTGCCGGGGCCCGCATCTTCCCCACACAGGATTTATCAAAGCCGTAAAACTTATGAAGGTTTCAGGTGCATACTGGCGCGCTGATCAGACAAAGGCGCAGCTCCAGAGAATCTATGGCACAGCATTTTTCACCAAGAAAGAACTGGATAAATATCTCTATTTTCTTGAAGAGGCCAAAAAAAGAAATCACCGCAAAATAGGTATAGCGCAAGATCTTTTCAGTTTCCATGATGAGGCACCGGGGATGGCCTTTTTTCATGCCAAAGGGATGGTTATCTGGAACGCCCTTTTGGATTACTGGAGAGAGGAACACAGGACTGCAGGCTATGTGGAAACAAAAACACCGATCATGTTAAACCGCAGTCTGTGGGAAAAAAGTGGTCACTGGGACAATTACCGCGAGCATATGTATACATCTATGGTCGATGAGGATGAATATGCGATTAAACCGATGAATTGCCCCGGCGGAATGCTCCTGTATGGCATGAAACCCCACTCTTATAAGGATTTGCCGGTTCGGGCTGCAGAAATCGGCCTTGTTCACAGACATGAATTGAGCGGTGTCTTGTCCGGCCTTTTCAGGGTCAGGGCATTTCATCAGGATGATGCCCATATTTTTATGACACCCGATCAGATAGAAGATGAAATTCTGGGAGTCCTTAAACTCGAGGAACGAATATACAGCACCTTTGGTTTAGGATTTCATCTGGAACTTTCCACACGTCCTGAAAAGTCCATCGGAACCGATGAGCAGTGGGAAATTACAACACAAGGTTTAAAGTCTGCACTCAACACCTACGATAAAGATTATAAAATAAACGAGGGTGACGGCGCTTTTTACGGCCCCAAAATAGATATACATATAAAAGATGCCCTCGGCCGGACCTGGCAGTGCGGAACGATCCAGCTTGATATGTCGCTGCCCGAACGATTCAACCTTTCATATATTGATAAAAACAATGGAAAGCAGCGTCCCATCATGATCCACAGGGTCATTTACGGCTCCATAGAGCGATTCTTTGGTATTTTGACCGAGCACTTTGCAGGAAAGTTCCCATTATGGATGGCCCCGGTCCAGACTGTTATTCTTGCCATCAATGATGACCTTGTACCCTATGCAAATGATATAAAAATAAAACTTGAAAAAGCCGGACTGAGGACGGAAGTCGACAGCCGGGCTGAAAGCCTGAACAAAAAGGTTCGAGATGCCCAGCTAAACAAAATTCCGCTTATCCTGACAATCGGCAACAAAGAAAAAGAATCCGGGAGTCTTTCCGTCAGGACATTGGACGGCAAAGTCAAATTCGGAGTCACCCATGAAGAATTTTTAAACAGAGTTCTTGAACATATAAAGGAAAGAAGGCTTGATCTTGAGATTTTTCAAGCGTAATCATCTTATGATCTAAATCCTGCATTAACTTTTTTCTTTTCGCCACAAAGACACCAAGACACTAAGAAAGAATAACAAAATGAAATCCTTCGTGTCTTTGTGCTTTGGTGGCAAATATTTCTTGGTTTCGGATTGTCCGGGTTAGGTATGAAAAAAAACGCCGGTATTACAACACATAAAATCAAATGGTGTGACTTGCACTGTGAGTTCGTCGACTTTGCAAAGCTTGATGCACTGGACGGAAGTTGCCACACCTTTCAGTCACTGTGGTGTAATCAACTTAAAAAACATGTAACCAAAAACGCTCCTTGTGAAGCCTTGTTCGGCAAAAGGCGACCAACAACCAGGTTTTAGAATAGGGTTCAGGAAATAATAGTTAATAAACAACAGTTAATAATTAATAATTAACAATTGATTATTGATTATTAGATCAGGGTGTCGGGTTTCAGGTGAAAGTTGAGCAGATTACATAAATTCTTTATTTACTGGTTTCCGATTATCATTTACTGCCTTTTGATTTTTATCCAGTCATCCCATCCTTCTATTAGCCATATTCCTGACTGGCCTAATATTGACAAAGTGCTACATTTTGCTGCCTATGCACTTCTCGGCATCTTTTTTTTAAGGGCTTTGAAAACAACCCGGATAAAAAATAATTTAAAACTCATATTGATACTCAGCGTGCTTTTCGCCTCTTTTTACGGAATCAGTGATGAAATGCACCAGTATTTTGTTCCCTACAGAAATGCTGATCTTATGGATGTTCTGGCGGACTTACTCGGCAGTATCATGGGTGTTTATATCTATCAGGCAATTGTAAGAAAGTATTACAAAGGGGAAAAAAGCAAATAAGAAAAATCTCAGTCGTATAAACTCGCCATTCCACCGTAATCAGGCTGCAATCCAGAAGAATCTCTTCATAATTCTGTTTGATGCTATTCACAAACACAGGTTTCGAGAAGTTTGAACATGAAATGGGGTTGTATGTCCAAACTCACACAATAAAAAAACCCGGCCTGGATAACAGACCGGGTTTTTGGTTTTTAATATAAACTTTATTAATACAATGAACTCTCCGGATGAAAAACATTGAGTTCCTTGAGATCATCTCCCAGGTATTCTCTTTCGTTCGGCCCTAAAATTCCCAGGGAAAGGCATATTAAAGTCCACAAGTGTACCGTACCCCATGCATGATCCCGCTGATCCGATAAATCGTGAATCTGGGCATGGCAATTGTGACACGGAGCAATACAGTAATCCGCTTTGGTGGCCAGGATCTGGTCTGCTTTTAGCTTGCCGTAAGCACGACGTTCATCCGGATATCCTGACTGGAGAAAACCGCCTCCACCGCCACAGCAATAGTTATTCGACCTGTTAGGCGTCATATCGATAAAATTTTCTTCGCCCACCACCGATCTGACAATAAGCCTCAAATCTTCTGCAATTGGATCACCAAAACCTTTTCGCACGATCTGACACGGATCCTGAACCGTAAATTTTATTTTCAAATCTTTATTCCAGTCTGAATTGACCTTGAGTTTGCCTTCACGTATCCATTTTGCATAATATTCGTAAATGTTTTTAACTACAAAATTATGCTCGATATTGAATTTTTTCAGTCCTGCCAGGACTGAGAAGGTTACGTGCCCTCACTCTGTATTGAGAAAAACTTTACACCCAAGGTCGTCAGCCTGTTTGGCTGCGATCCTGGTAATATGTTCCCAGGATTCGTTGTCCGCCAGGAACATACAGTAATTTTCTCCGCCCCAGCCTTTACTCCCGTAGGTCCAGTCTGCCCCTACCAAGTGCAGAATCTTCCAAAGAGGCGGCATTTCGTCCGGCTCGGTCACAGGTTCTCGGGAATTCTGGTTCAAAAAGAACTCAGCCCCCTGCTTGTCGATTGGCGCCTGCATATCTTTAAATTCAGGCTGTGCTTCCTGATACTCTTCAAGGACGTCTTCCACAACGAACTTAAAGTCGTCCTCAGATGTACCCATGGCGCTGCCGCTGTCATTTCTCAATGCCATATCGCACGATCCTAAGATCCCCTTTGGACGCTCTTCCCTGGGCCAGGTTGCCCTGGCTTCATAAACCAGCTGGGGAATATTTATTTCCATGGGACAAACATAAACGCACCGCTGACACCCGGTGCACATCCAGACCCAGGGGCTTTTCGTAATCTCTTCGTCCATGCCCAGAGCGGCCATGCGTAGAAATTTTCTTGGATCCATATCTGCCAGACCCGTGGCAGGGCACCCTGAAGAACATGCACCGCATGTAAGACAAAGGTTAAGATTCCCCCCATCCGGGAGTATCTCCTTTACCTTGTCTAAAAAAATACTTTTTCTTTTGCCTCCAAGTTTGATTGCTTCTTCAGCCATATCGGATAATCCTCCATATCCTATCTATTTTAACGGACTTAAACCTAATTCATTTATTCTTTTTTCCATATCAGCAACAAGGTCGGAAAAATCTTTCCCCATGTTTGAAGCCGTACCAACAAAGCAAAGCCTGTCCTTTTCAAGCCCTACCTCTTCCAACATCCGGTGTGCATCATTAACCCGCCATTGTGCAAATGTGTTTCCGTTTTCGGATTTACAATTTCCCGGATGACAGGCCATGACCATAATACCATCAGCCCCTGAAACAAAGGCATTTAATATATAATCGAGATCAATCTTTCCCGCACAGGGAACCTTTATCATTCGAAGGCCTTCGGGAAGTTGCATCTTAAACATATCAGCCATCTCTCCGGCCTCAAAGGCGGAATTCTGACAACAAAATGCAAGGATACGGGGCATTCCGTTACCGGATGCAACACCGCTTTTGACCTTTTCGGTGATTTCCTCATCATTAAATCCGCCGATCTGGATAGCATCCATAGGACATTCGCTGGCACATATACCGCATCCCTGGCAAGCCACAGGGGATATAATGGCCTTCTTATCGCCCCAGTAAATAGCCCCGTGGGGACAACACCGGTAGCATGTAAGGCATATAACGCACTTTTCTTCATTGACAACCACCTTATTCTTTGGAACGATTTTCTTTCCATCGCCAAGAAGATCCCTTATCTCAAGGGCTATATTTTCAACATCGGTCCATGCTGACGGCAAGCCTGAAATTTCACGAGTTGAACCGGCCACGAAGATTCCATCTCGATTGGATCGAACCGGAAAAAAATGGACATTGTCATTTTGCAAAAACCCCAACGGACCGGCATCGATTCTAAGAATTTCGGCAATCCCTTCATTTAATTGATCGGCACAGATTTCTTCTTCAACTACAATTAGATCAGGTGAAATTTCTATATTGCGTCTTGCAACCGTATCAAAAAAAGAGATGGTCTTGCCATTTTCGACGATTTCAGGTTTTTCGGTCAGTTTGAAATAAACGGCTCCTTTCTCCCGGCTCTCTTTATACATGCGTTCAAGTCCATTGGAAGCCACCTTTAAATCACCGGTATAAATGTAAACATCACATCCGTCTATTTCCTGGATGGCAAGAGTGCTTCTCAGGACCCTTTCCAAAACCAGGGGATTCCCCTCCTGGCCAAGGCCGACAAGGAAAGCTACGGTCTTGTTTGCAAGTTTTTCTTTATCTGCTTCAGAAGCCAGCAATTCGTCCATTCGGCTTTGCGTAAGCACATTATCTGCCGGGGAAAGTCCGTATTTTTCATTCAAAGACCCGATGGCAAAGTCGGTGGCAACCACAATGGCCCCAACATTATGTTCAATGACTTCTTTCCCTTTTGATAGTCTGGCGGTGAAGTCTCCCGTAACCCCTGCCGCACTGACAAGGCTGGCTTGAGTTAAAATTTCAACATTACTGCCCGACGTTATCTTATTCTCGAGATCTTTCAGTTCCTTATACTCTTCTTCTAAACCAATTAATTCCGGTCCTTTCTTACTTCCCAATTCAGCGTCTTTTTCAACCAAGATAACCTTATACCCTGAACCAGCAATTTCAGAAGCAGCCTTTATACCCGTTAATCCGCCACCTAAAACCAGCACATCGGTGGCGATATTTATTTCTTCCATATCTGTATTTTTCATATCTGTCATTAGCTCACCCCCAAATGTTTAATAACCTCACTGGCTGCCTGGCCTGCATGGGCCATAGAAGCCGCTATGTCCTTGGGGCCCGCAACTGTTCCGGCAAGAAAAATGCCGTCCTTTATAGTTGACGTACTGTTCAACTTATCAATGCCGGCAAAAAACCCATCTTCATTGAGGCCAACATCAAAAAGGTCTGACATGTTGCTATTGTCGGGACCGGGCGTTATTCCAACAGACAAGACAAGCAGATCAAACTCCTCATTAATACAAAGGCCATCCTCTTCGTTCATGTATCGCATTGAAAGCGAGCCATTTTCCATGGGAAAGACATCCACCGGTATATTTCTGATAAAGCGAAAATCTTTTTTACATTTTTCATAAAATCCGGCATAGTCTTTGCCAACATTCTGGATATCCATATAAAACACGGTTATTTCCGCATCCGTATTTTTATGTTTGATTCTTTCGGCCATCCTCAAAGCATATGGGCAACAAACCTGTGAGCACCACAGATTTCCGAGATTTTCATCCCTGCTTCCCACACATTGAATAAAGGCGATCTTTTGGACAGTCTTGCCGTCAGACGGTCTTACAACAGTGGCATTTTCTCTGATAATACGTTCCAGGTCCATACCGGTGACAACATTTGGAAATTTTTTATACCCGTACGTTCCCTTTTGTTCGGCATCAAAGGGCTGAAAGCCGCTTGCGAGAATAACAGCATCAACATCGAGCTTACCGGAAAAACCTATTTTGTCCAGTTCAACCGCATCCTCGGGACAGACATCTGGATTTTTTTTGCAGATCTCCTTATCAACAATCACATGAAGGGGAGATCCTCTGATAACCCCTTCTTTCGCTGAATCCGGTTTATAAGAACTCTTTTTTAAATCAACCGAAAACCTTCCGCTATTATTAATTTTTCCCACCTCTGTTGCAAGATGAACCTTAATTTTAGGTTCATTAACCACGTTTTTAAGCATTGCTTCCACCGTGCAGGCCCCACACTGCCGGCATTCATCCGTAGCCTTGCAGCAGTACTGGATTGCATATCCGCCTAAAAATGGAGTCTTTTCAATCAGTTCCACATCGATATTAAATTGTGAAAGCTCCCAGGCGGCTGTGAGGCCGGCAATTCCTCCTCCTACGACCATAACTTTTTTATTTTTTGTGCTCAATTGGAAACTCCTTTGATTAATGATTATTGCCTATTCCTTCCAATCGAAAAATTCAATGGTTTAGACCTTA
>JAFDBA010000135.1 GCA_019313505.1 Deltaproteobacteria bacterium | reverse complement strand
GCGCCTGCCAAGATCAAAAATAAAAAACGTCATAGCGTCGGTTTTGCTGCCCGGCATTGTGAAAACTGTCCTGCACTTTCAAACTGTCCTGTAAAGAAGGGAAAAAAGTTTTACTACCTTCGCTTTACGAAAAAAGAATTACGTCTGGCCAGGCGCAGAATATATGAACAAAGTCCGGAATTTAAAAACCGATATCGATGGAGGGCCGGCTCTGAAGCCACCATGTCGGAATTTGACCGCCGCACCGGGGTCAAGCACTTACGAGTGCGAGGCTTTAAGGCGGTGCGTTTCTGTGCCACCTTAAAAGCCATTGGTGTTAACCTTTTCAGGGCAGCTGCCGTCCGAAAGGCAGCAAGCTATGATAAAGCTGCTATCAATAAGGCTACAGCCGCTTTAAATCACGCTATTTTCATTATCAAAGAACATTTTATGACTACTTTAAGTCACCTGAAAAACGTTTTAACTAATTTGTGGCAAGTTGTGAGATTATGCTCATAGCTGCCGCCTTAATCAGTTCTGACTTTTTACGAAGCCATCAATTTTGATGAACTCGTATAAAGTTCAATTTAGACGGTTTCGTAAAAAGTTCAAATTCAAGGCGTGCAAATTTTGTAATTATGAGGCGTACTTTTCGTACGTTGAATGATTACGAAATGCAGCACAACGCAGAAGTTGGATTTTTTACGAAACCGTCAATTTTAAAATTGTTTGCAGGAGGATATTCTATGAAAAAGCTTTTGGTTTCTCTGTGTGTTGCAGGTCTGATTGTTTTTAGTGGTTCTCTTCTTTTTGCCGGTGGCATCGAAAATAAGCACAACTGGAGTGCTGAGTATATTCGTACGCTGAATCGAAACGCGGCCACCGACTCTGCGGATGCCGTGGTCTATAACCCTGCCGGCGTAATGAAGATGGAAGACGGTCTTTATTTAAAATTAGACGGCCAGTATGTGCTCAAAGAATACTCGAATGCGGTTGCGGGAATAGAATACGAAACGGATGAGCCTGATTTTATACCCAGTCTGTTTACCCTTTACAAAAAGGACAAGTGGGCGGCCTATGGAGCAGTCGCCGTGGTTGTGGCCGGAGGGCAAGTAGATTTTAAAGATGGCGATGCAACAACCTTCGGCCTTGCTCGAGGGATAATGGCTGTAAGTCCTTTCGATACCCTTATAGATCATCGTCTTAAAGGAGAATCTTACTTTATTGGATACACTCTGGGCGGGGCATACGAAATTAATGACATGGTATCCGTGTCTTTAGGGGCAAGATATGTTGACGCAGGCAGAGAATTTAAAGGTCATGCTACACTTGGTGTGGGTGCCGCACCCGGTGTTTTTGATACGACATATCGCGTAGACTATGAAGAAACGGGTGATGGCTGGGGAGGCATTATCGGGGTTAATATTGCGCCAACGGACAAACTCAACATCGGTCTCAGATACGAGACCAAAACAAGCATTGATCTGAAAACTGATGTAAAGACAGATACAGTACCCGGAGGTCTGCCCGGCCTTGTAGATGGTTCTGAAAGGAACAGAGACATGCCGCCCTTGCTGGGTTTGGGCGTTTCCTATAAAATTAATCCAAAAATTAAAGTGGATGCAAATTTTACCTGGTACCTCAACAATGATGTAAATTGGGATGATAATCCGGTAACATTGAATGATGAGAGCAGGAAAGATAATGGCAATGACCTTGGCATCGCCTTCGAATATACATTTAATTCTAAATGGAAGGCCAGTGTTGGATACATGTATACCTGGGTGGGAATAGAACCGGAAAACATGAAAATAGAAACCCCTGAACTGGATGGCGGTACCATTGCCGGTGGGTTTGCTTATAAACCGACCCCCGATTTGGAATTAAACTTTGGAATACTCCAAGTATTCTATAACGATAAAACAACAGACTCCGGGATAAAATACGAAAAAGATCCTGTAATAGACATAGCAGCGGGAATCCAGTATAAGTTCTTTTAAGTCAAAATAACCCCTTAAAACCATACCATTTAAAATGGTATTTTTCTTTTTCAGACAATTCTTTTAAATGATTTTTCAAGATCCTTTATGCTCCAGCTGATCCAGGTGGGCCGTCCGTGGGGGCAGTTGGAAGGTTGATCACATTGATCTAACTGATCCAAAAGACCCTTAATCTGCTCGTCCGAAAGCTTCTGGTTGGCCCGGATGGCCCCGTGGCAGGCCATGAGTATCAGGCACTGGTCGATTGCTTTTTCCAGGCCGGGTGTAAAACCTGTTTGTGCCATCTTTTCAACGATCTCCATAACAAGGGGTTTAACCTCTTTGTTTTCAAGCAGAGTCGGCACCGATTTTACCACAAACGTATTTCCGCCAAAGGGCTCTATTTCCAGCCCCAGTTCATTGAGATCCGGCAACAGTTCTTCAAGAATTTTTGCTTCCCTGTATCCAAGGTCAATGGTTTCAGGGATAAGAAGTTTCTGGGATGATTTTTGTAAAGCAAGTGATCGGTTTTTAAGCTGCTCAAAAATGATCCGTTCATGGGCCGCGTGCTGGTCGATTAGCACAAGACCGTCGGCTGACTCACAGAGGATATACGTATCATGAAACTGACCGATCACCCTTAAATCGCCGAACCGTTTTCTTGTCCAGAGAGTTGTTTGTGTGCTGGATGCTGGATGCTGGATGCTGGATGCTGGGTACTGGGTACTGGATGCTGGATGCTGGATACTGGATGCTGGATACTGGATGCTGGATGCTGGATGCTGGATGCTGGGAACTGGATGCCGGTTGCTGGATGCTGGATGCTGGATGCTGGATACCGGATACGGGGCTTGGGTTTGTTTTTCGGATATTCCAAAATCAGCGGCCTGCTCTGAAATGCCTTGCTGTTCTGTGGGCGACCGACTTTCTTGCACTCCCGGAGCAGCCCATTCCGGTTGATCCGCAAGACCCAACCTTTCTGCCACAATCCCGGTAACCGCGTCATGAATTTTTTTCTGCCGGGCAAACTTTACCTCGTGTTTTGTTGGATGGACATTAACATCCACCCGGTCAAAAGGAACATTGATAAAAAGTACCGCCACCGGAAACTGCCCCTTCATCAATCTTGAGCCATACCCTTGGAAAAGGGCATGTTGGACAACCCGGTTCCGGACAAACCTGTGGTTTACATATAGGTATATTCCCCGGGATGTGCTGCGCGTGATCCGGGGAGAAGAGATCCAGCCTTGAACGGTAAGAAAATCGGATGTAAATTCTATTTTGTTAAGATTATCTTTGATGTCTTTGCCGAGAACATCCATGACCCTGCCCACATCATCGCCCGTGGCTGACCAGTTTTTAATAATTTTGCCGTTGTGAATCAGCCTGAACTGAATATCAGGCCGTCCCAGCGCCATGCTTGAAACCGTATCTGCGATATGCCCCATCTCCGTGTTCACGGTTTTTAAAAACTTTCGCCGGGCAGGCATGTTAAAGAAAAGCTGCCTGACGGTTACCATGGTTCCCAAGGGAGCTCCGATTTGGGAAACCTTTTTTATTGTACCGCCTTCAACAACAACTTCTGTTCCTGATTGGGATCTCCGGTCTCTGGTTATCAGACAAAATTTGGAAACCGCGGCAATGCTTGGCAGGGCCTCACCCCTGAAACCAAGCGTGTTGATGGCAAACAGGTCCTCGTCTTTGTGAATTTTGCTGGTTGCGTATCGTTCCGGCGCCAGTAAGGCATCATCGCGGTTCATTCCACTGCCGTTGTCGGAAACCCGGATCAGAGAACGCCCGCCTTTTTCCACTTCTATGATAATCCTTGTGCTGTCTGCATCCAGTGCATTTTCCACAAGCTCCTTGACAACGGAAGAAGGGCGCTCGACAACTTCGCCCGCAGCGATTTTGTTGGATAAAATCTCAGGAAGTATTTTTATTTTGGACATGTTTTTTTAGGCGCTTATTGGAGTCATATCGATATTTTTTTGTTGATATCGAATAAGATATTATATTTTCTAAGTCAAAGTGAGCTAAAGTTTGAAGTGAGCTAAAGTGAACTAAAATTAATGAATGCCGTCTATTTAAAATGGCTAACATCCTTAACTTTAGGCACTTTAGATCACTTTAGGCACTTTTTTACTTCTCCTGTTCAAGCAGGGTGCGGAGTAAAAAATCCGCGTCCATGGGCGACAGGTTGAATTTCAGGCATGCCTCTTCGATGAGCGCCTTTAATTCCTTTTCCTGATTGTACTTTCGTTCTTCGGAAACCCACTTGACGGCTTTCCTCAAATCTTCTCCTTTTGGTTGAATACTCATGACTGAATCTCCTCGAATAGTTAATCAATATGTTTTTTTTACCACGAAGAACACGAAGAACACGAAGAATTTATAAAACCATTCGCTTAATTCCGTCCTTCATATATTTAACGTTAAAATTCATCAATAATCCGATTTTTATACCTGACAATTTCATATATGTTAGCAGTTGAGCTTGATGGATTGGTAACACATTTTCTACACTTTTCAACTCGACAATTAAGATATTAGCAACAAGTAGATCAATCCGATAACCACAATCAAGCTTTATACCTTTGTATTCAACAGGAAGAGGGTATTGTAACTTGAATGGCATGCCTTCAATTTTCAACTCATGGGCAAGACACTGTTCATAGGTTGATTCAAGCAATCCGGGTCCTAAATCGCGATGCACCTCAATTGCACACCCAATAACTTTATTTGACAATTCATCAAATTCCAATCTTCGTGCTCCTTCGTGTTCTTCGTGGTTTAATCATCTTTTACAGGCCTGGCTTTTTCTTGTGAAAATCTGTGTTTTGCTCGAAATTGTATGCTGTTTTAATAAGTTTTCCTTCCTCAAAATGTTTTGCCATTATCTGGAGTCCGATTGGAAGGCCCTCTGATGAAAATCCGCATGGAACGGACATGCCGGGTATTCCAGCAAGGTTTGCTGAAAGGGTAAAGATATCGGATAAATACATGGTCAACGGATCATCAACCAATTTCCCTATCTTAAAGGCCGGGGTGGGCGCTACCGGCGAAAGGATCACATCACAGTTTTCAAATGCCTTTTTGAAATCTTCTATGATCAACGTTCGAACCTGGGAGGCCTTACGGTAATATGCATCATAATATCCTGAGGAAAGGGAATATGTGCCCAGAATTATGCGCCGCTGAACTTCCGGACCGAACCCTTTTGACCGAGTGTTTTTATACATTTCCATGAGACTTTTTTTATTCTTGTCTCTGTAACCATACTTAACCCCGTCGTACCGGGCAAGGTTGGAACTGGCCTCTGAAGGTGCAATCACGTAGTAGGCGGCCACCGCATGTTCCGTGTGAGGCAGAGATACTTCAACGCACTCGGCTCCCATTCCTTGAATATTTTCAATAGCACATTTGACCGCATAGGAAACATCGGGATCCAGACCTTTGGCGGCACTGTATTCCTTTGGGATGCCGATAACCATTCCCTTTAAACCATGTTTAAGAAAAACCGTATAATCAGGCACATCTTCAGGCACTGATGTAGAATCGGCGGGATCGTATCCGGAAATAACATTCATTAACATGGCGCAATCGGTGACATCCTTGGTCAGCGGACCGATCTGATCTAAAGAGGAAGCAAATGCGACCAGGCCGAATCGGGAAACTCTCCCATATGTTGGTTTCATCCCGACAACGCCGCAGTGGGACGCGGGTTGGCGGATAGATCCGCCGGTATCCGACCCCAGTGATCCTATGCACATGTCCGCTGTCACCGCCGCTGCGGAGCCCCCGCTTGAACCGCCGGGGATACGGGCCAAGTCCCAGGGATTATGGGTCGGTTTGAAGCCGGAGTGCTCTGTGGATGACCCCATTGCAAATTCATCCATATTGGCCTTGCCGACAATCACAGCACCTTGTGTTTTCAGCTTTTTTACCACGGTAGCATCGTAGGGCGGCACGAAATTTTCGAGAATCCTGGAAGCACAGGTAGTCCGCAGACCCTTTGTGCACATAAGATCTTTGATAGCTATGGGAATACCTGTCAATGGTAAAATATTGCCCTGGGAGATTTCTTTATCGGCAATCTCAGCCTGGGCCATGGCCGTTTCACCGGCCACAGAAATATATGCACCCACCTTTTCCTCTACAGCGTCGATACGATCGAGAACCGCCCGGGTTAGTTCTTGGGAAGATATTTCTTTTTCCTTTAACAGCATGTGGGCTTTTTTTATGGTAAGTTCATGAAGATTCATACTTTTTGTTCCTTTTTACGAGTTAATCACTTTTGGAACGATAAAATTTCCATCCTCTTTTTCAGGGGCATTGGAAAGTGCCGAATCAGAGTCAAAACTTTGCTTTTCATCATCTTCCC
>JAFDBA010000134.1 GCA_019313505.1 Deltaproteobacteria bacterium | reverse complement strand
CAGCATACGGAAACCCGCATCAAGCATCTTATCCATAACGGCTCCACATCGTGTTATAAAAATCTTTTGTCACAAAATGCACAAAAATTATTACTAAGAACTAATTTGTGGCATACTATTTGCTGGTTTAATCAAGAGAGGTTTAACTTGGCAACCTCCATTTTCATATTATCCCCTTCTTATTGATAAATCGGCCCTTAAGGGATAGGTCCTTAGGGTCGATTTGTTAAAGGGCAAAGATCATACGCATTGATAGCAAGAAACACGAAGAGGATTGATGAAATTTAAAAGGATTGCTGATGGCCTGTAATACAAACAAAGTTGCCATATAGATACATATTTTTCAATATAAACATATATACTTATTGGAGGTGTAAAAAATGGTTGTCCGTATACTTTTAATCTCATATTTTATGTTGGCTATATGTGTTTATCCAAATTCATCCCAGGCTAAAGAAAAACCCTCTGATCCTTCAGATTGCTCACAGCATATGGTAGGTCCTTATCCTGACGGAGCATCTGTAACAAGAGATTGTCTCAAATGTCACCAGGAAGAAGGAGAAGCTATACTTTCTTCAGCTCACTGGTTATGGAAGGGACCCACGCCTTTTCTTGAAGGATATGAGAATAACAAAAACCTGGGCAAAAAAAATCTTATAAATAATTTCTGAATTTCAACAACCTCCAACTGGTGCAGGTGCACCAGCTGTCACATCGGTTATGGTTGGAAGGACGCCTCTTTTGATTTTTCGGACCCTTCAAAAATTGATTGCCTTGTGTGCCATGATACCACCGGCACTTACAAAAAAATTCCTACCGGTTGCGGTAAGGAAAAAGAGGACCTGAATCTGGTCAAGATTGCGCAGAGCGTTGGGCCTCCCACCAGGGCTAATTGCGGGGCATGCCACTGGTACGGAGGTGGTGGTGATGCCATAAAACATGGGGATCTTGACAGTACATTAAAGGATCCGCCCTACTCCCATGATGTACACATGGGGGGAGAGGATTTTTCCTGCCAGGAATGCCATGTGGCCCATAAACATAAGATATCAGGCAGCAGCACTACCAGCGCGGTCAGCGAGGGAAGCGTATCCTGCACGGACTGTCATGATGAAAAACCGCACTCGGATGAGCATCCCCTGCTAAAAAAATTGAATGATCATTGCAATTCCATTGCCTGCCAGACATGTCATATCCCGACATTTGCAAAGGCCAAGCCGACCCTCATGTTTTGGGACTGGTCCAAGGCAGGAAAGACCATGAAGGTATCGCAGGATGATCCCTACTGCATTACTACTCACCATAAAAAGAAGGGACTTTTAATAAAAAAGCAAAACGTAAGGCCGGACTATGCCTGGTACAATGGGAAACATCGGCAATATTTGACAGGAGACTCTGTCAATCTGGACGGTATCACTTATCTAAATTCGCCTGTAGGGGACATAAGCGATCCGAAAGCAAAAATTACCCCTTATAAACTCTTTTCCGGCATACAACCTGCCGATGCTAAATATGAATACCTTATTATTCCCAAGCTCTGGGGTGGGTATTGGAAACACTTTGACTGGGACAGGGCGGCAAGGGACGGGATGAAGGCTGCCGGTTTAAAATATAGCGGCAAAATTAAATTTGTGAATACGAAAATGTATTGGCGTATAAACCACGAAGTGGTTCCCAAAGATCAGGCTCTTTCCTGCACGAACTGTCATTCCTATGATGGGGTTATGGATTTCGAGGCCTTAGGCTATAAAGACGATCCTGCTATTGTCGGATGTCGCTTCACAAAACGAACCGATCACAAAGAAAAGGTGCCAATAAAGAAATTAAAACCTAAATTCTGGCGTTCCAAAAAAAATTAGCCCAAGAAGTGAGAGCAGTTTTTCTCGGGGTTCAACTTGGCAACCTCCATTTCCATATTACCCCCTTTTTAATGAGCAAATCGGCCCTTTGGTATAGGTCCTTGGGGTCGATTTGCTATTTTCACAAAGGCATTTAAGCCAAAATGTTCCACACATTTAATCTGACGGCCGTTTAAGAGGGATATCCAACTTCTTCATATACTTCCAGATTGCAGTTCTGCTCAAGCCCACTCGACGTGCAACTTCAGCCTTATTCCAACCGCATTCATTAAGAAGTTCAAGCAGTTTTTCTCGGGAAAGCTTTTTCCGTAGCGATAAAGAACTTGAGGGCCGGTTAACTGATTTTGGTTTAGGGAGATGATATTCAATCTGCCGTATTTCAACAGGAAGGTCAAAAATATCAATGTGCTCATCATTGCAAAGAACAAAGGCATGCTCAATTGCATTTTCCAGCTCACGCACATTGCCGGGCCAGGTGTAGTCCATGAGAATTCTCATTGCAGATTGCGAGACACCGTTGATTTTTTTACCGGTTTTTTTATTCTGAACAGTTATGAAATGACTTGCAAGAAGCGAAATGTCTTCTTTTCTTTTTCGTAAAGGAGGTATATAAATCGGAAACACCTTAAGACGATAATAGAGATCTTCACGAAAATGTCCTCTATTGACAAGTTCGTACAGATCTTTGTTTGTGGCTGCAATGATTCTGATGTCGATTTTACATTTTTTCGATTCACCGACCCGCTCAATTTCCCGTTCTTGCAGTACACGAAGCAGCTTGACCTGAATAAAAGGGCTAATTTCACCAATTTCATCCAAAAATATGGTTCCACCGTCTGCTTCTTCAAAGCGACCCACACGGTTGCGAACAGCTCCGGTAAAAGCCCCTTTTACATGCCCAAAAAGCTCACTTTCCAAAAGAGATTCTGAAAGTGCAATGCAGTTCACCGTTACAAATGGCATTTTGTGTCGATCGCTGTTGTAATGAATAGCACCGGCAACCAGCTCCTTACCCGTACCGCTATCGCCTTGCAGCAGGATGGTTGCTTCGCTTGCAATAGCCGCTTTTATAGATAGAAAGAGGTGCTGCATTGCACGACTTTTACCGATAATGTTATCAAACTTGTGAATTTCACCCAACCTACGGTCGGCATCTTCTGCTTTACATCGAGCTTTTTTCAGTTCAGTGATATCAGTCACGGTCTCGACAACGCCTTTTACAGAATGATTTCCATCTGATACCAGTCTTGCGCTTCTTATCACAGATATATTATTACCGTTTTTATGGCGTAGAAAGCATTCCTCAGCGTCAAAACGAGCATTTTCGTAAATACCGCATTTGTTAATGTTTGTTGGCCATGGTTCAGCAAGGCAACGATTGAAGTTAAGCAACTTACAGCTTTTTCCTATGGCTTCTTGCGCGCAATAGCCAGTTATACGTTCCATAGATGGATTCCATGATGATATTATTCCCTTGTTATTAAGGGTAAAAACACCATCAGCCATTGATTCCAGCAGTAGACTAGCAAAACTGGAATCCATAATATTATATGTTTTATTTTGCATGACAGAAATCTACCTCTTCACATCCCCAATTTTTTTATTGCTGAGAATTTTTAAACGCTCCGTAATCATAACAATGTAGATCTGATAAACGTTACAGCAGCGTTACCTAACGTTACTTTTTATTATAAGTAACGGCATTTCCACTTGTCAACCTGTTTTGAAATTTTTTCTATCAGCATTATTTTTTCTTTTGTGACATCTAAATATTAATTAATATTATAGTAATATTATAACAGGTTACACCTAACTTATTAATACTGTTATATACATATGGACATTGCCGTTACACATGGCATGATTATTGATGGGAATGGGGCTGCATATAATTAAGAATGTACGAAGAGTGCAAAAGCACTGAGACGGAGAGGATCAGGAGAGGCAATATTAAGCCCCAAGGATCAGGCAAATGACTTGCTTAGTCAGATGCAAGCCCTTCAAGCCAGAATCAAAGATCTGGAGAAAAATAGGTGCGCGAAGAATCATGGAGAAAAAATATAATTACTTATTTGGTCCCGTACCATCGCGGCGGTTCGGACGGTCATTGGGCGTCGATCTGACCCCTTACAAGACATGCTCTCTGGATTGTATTTTTTGCCAGTTAGGAAGAACCACTGAAAAGACAGTCGCTCGGAAAGAATATGTTCCAACAGACATTGTGTTATCCGAACTGAAAGATTGGTTAGATAAAGATGGCAGGGCGGACTACATCACCCTTTCCGGTTCCGGAGAACCAACGCTTCATTCCCGCTTCGGAGAAGTGCTCGAGTTCATACGTTCAAACAGCAAAATTCCTGCGGTGCTTCTGTCCAACGGCACAATGCTAAACCTGCCGGAAGTGCGTGATGCCGCTGCGTGTGCAAACGTAGTGAAATGTTCTCTGAGTGCCTGGAACCAGGTCTCCTACGAATGGGTGAACCGTCCACACCCACAACTGCGATTTAATCATTTAATTAAGGGACAAAAGGATTTTCGTGCACAATTTAAGGGACAGGTATGGATGGAAATATTTTTGATAGCAGGGACAAACTCAACTCCTGCCAATGTTCGGAAAATCGCCGATCTTGCAAAAGAGATAGGCCCGGATCGGATTCAGCTCAACACGGCTGTACGTCCACCGTCCGAGGATTATGCAACGCCCTTTTCCGAAAAACGCATGGAAGCCCTGACCGATTTGTTTCACCCGACCGCAGAAATTATTGCGGAGTTCAAAGCGAATCATGCAAGCCATGTACAGGCGAACCAGGAAATGATTTTTTCCATGTTACAGCGGCGGCCGTGTACCGCGGATCAAATTGCGGATGTTTTCGATATGCATCTCAATGAGGTATCCAAATATCTCGGGAAATTAATCAGAACCGGCCAAATTCGCACTGAACTCAAAAAAAGGGCTATCTATTATTTGGTTGTTAGCAGAAAGGAGAAAGATAGAGCCTGCACAAGAGCATGAATGCAATTTTTATTTTAATTTAACATTGAAATCATAGTCCTCTGGGCCAGTCGAAGATCCCGTAGTGCGGGGGTCAGAGATTATTGGCTCCGCCGGGAGAAAATTGTACTGGAATGTTTGAATGATGGAATAATGAAATATTGGATTTAGCGGAATTCGATTTCTTTTTTAGATATAGGAAACTAATCGGAGATTAAAGGGAGGAAATGACTGAAAATGCCAAAGAAAAAGCAAACCGTTAACGACAAAACACGGAAAGATCAGATGGATATGCAAAAAAAGGAAATTAATGAAAGGTTACACCATATTAAGAATAAAATCCTGGTTATGAGCGGAAAAGGCGGCGTGGGTAAAAGTAGTGTTGCCGCTTACCTGTCCGTAGCACTTTCCAGGAGAGGTTTCACCGTAGGTCTTATGGACGTGGATCTTCATGGGCCCAGTATACCGCGTATGCTGGGGCTGAAGGGAACTGTCGGGCCAGGCCACCAGAAGGGAAAAGCCCGTCCGGTCAAATATCTTCCAAATATGGAAGTGATTTCAATTGAAGTCCTTATGGGAGACAAAGATGCAGCGACCATATGGAGGGGGCCTCTGAAAGGCGGCGTTATTAAACAATTTATTGCTGATATTGAGTGGATGGATCTTGATTATATGATTATTGATTCTCCCCCGGGTACGGGTGATGAACCCTTGACCGTGGCACAAACCATTTCGGATGCAAAGGCCTTGATTGTTACCACCCCCCAGGAAGTCTCACTGGCGGATGTCAGGAAATCCATCAACTTCTGCCGTAAGGTAAAGATGGAGATCCTGGGTATAGTGGAAAACATGAGCGGTCTGAAGTGCCCATATTGCGGAAAAATAATAGATATTTTCAAAACGCAAGGTGGGATGCTGACCGCAAAAAAAGAAAACCTGAGGCTATTAGGAACCCTGCCCATGGAACCGGAGATTGTAAAGAGGGGTGATGCGGGAGATTTGAGCCTTCTTGATAACCAGGAACTCTTAATCACACGGGAGTTCAATAAGATCGTTGACGAAATTGTGAGAATAACAAAAACCCTTACAGACTCTGTTCCTGAATCACAAAAGAAAAATGAATTGTCAGACATAAAAAAAGATTCGGCAGGTACAAAAGTACTTGTTGTTCCCGTGTCCGGGGGAAAACTCTCGGCTCATTTTGGACATTGTGAACATTTCGCATTCGTAGAAACTCAAAACGGAAAAATAAAAGAAACCAAGATGCGTATTCCCCCTACCCATGAGCCCGGAGTACTGCCTCAGTGGCTCAATGAGCAGGGGGCTGATGTGGCTATTGTCGGTGGAATGGGAGAACGGGCGCAGCAACTTTTAAAGGAAAATGGGATTGAGGTAATTACCGGTGCTCCGATGGATTCTCCGGAATCTCTGGCAAACCAGTACCTTTCGAATACACTGGTGTTGGGTGAGAACCTTTGTGACCATTAAAA
>JAFDBA010000012.1 GCA_019313505.1 Deltaproteobacteria bacterium | reverse complement strand
ATTCATATCCGGCAACTCACCTTTTGATAGTTCCTTAAAGATATGAAACTCATCCTGCTTAACCGGGCCAAATAATCGAAAAGAATCATATAAACGTTCAAGCCCTCCGGCCCAATCTTTCTTATTAATTGTTATGACCTTCATAATATATGCCTTTATTGTCATTGATCAATGGTCACTTGTCATCTGTCATTGGTTTGTGGAGCAGGCTTTCCAGCCTGCTGAACTTATTATTGAGATTTGAACTTTTCACATTGGCTATTTTATAAAATCATCAGGGTCATCAGGTCTGTATGTGTCAAGAGGCGGGCGCTCTTCCAGCGTCAATCCGGCCTCCCAATCGAAGAGTTCCAGACAATCTTTTTCCAGTTTTTTTGTAAACATACGAACTTTTATTCCCATCGGGCAGGCACGCTCACATGCACCGCAGTCAGTACAACGGCCTGCACAATGATAGGCCCTTAAGAAATGGAATGTTCGGGTATCTATGGGATCTATACTTTTCCCAACCCACTGGGGTCGTGATTCATCCACAAAGCATGTGGGGCAGTAGCAAAGGGGACATGCATTTCTACAGGCATAACATCGAATACAGGTCGAAAGAAGATCGTCAAAATATCTCCATTTTTCTTCCGGGGACATGGATTCAATTTTGCGAACATCCTCGTATCTATCCAAATCCTTTTGCTCTTCAACCGGTTCCCCAACAAGTTCATCATATATTACCGGGTTGCGGTGAATGCACAATGCGCAATTATCCTGCAGAACATCCTTTTTACTAAAGGTTTTTTCAAGACCTTGGCCCTTTACAATGATTTTATCATCAGCTTCGACCACATCCTGTATTTCAGTTTCAAAGATTGCCTCGATCTTGTGCCTGTCAATCATTCCTTTGCACGGCACGCCGATAATGACAAGCTGATCCCGTTTGATCTTGTTTTCAATAACATGGGTGACAATGTTTCGAGAATCACAACCCTTGGCAACGATACCGATTTTTTCCTTTCTGTTAGTGAGGTAGTTTGCAAGATTGATTCCGCAGTTGCTGTCCCACACAAAGTTTTCGATATCCTCAGGCGTTTTTACAAAACAGGGTTCATTCATCATCGGCACAGTCCCTTTACGAAAGCCGATGACCATATCAACTTTGCCCTCTTTTAAAAGCCGATTTGATATTTCCTTTATTTTATCGATATACGCTAACATGTTAAGCCACCCTGGCTTCTGTTTTTAAAAAGTTTTTATTGGGTCCTAGAGCCTTGACCGCTGCGGTGACCTCGTTAACCACATCAACAAATTTGGTTGCCTCAGCAGAAGAGATCCATGAAAAATGAAGACGGCCGGGTTCGATTCCCATATGTTCCATAAGGTTTTGAAATAATGCAAACTTTCTGCGTGCATAGTAATTACCTTCCAGGTAATGACATTCGCCTGGATGTCACCCGGACACCCAGACTCCATCTGCCCCTTGCATGAAAACGGCTAAAATAAACTTGGGACTCATACGGCCTGTACATGGAATACGAATAACTCGGATGTTTGGCGGATATTCCATTCGGCTCACACCCGCCAGATCCGCAGCACCGTAACTGCACCAGTTACACAAAAAACTGACTATCTTGGGTTCCCAATCTGACATACTGAAAATCTCCCTATCCTTGATGTTAGATACTGGTCTCTGGATACCTGATAAAAAAGACATTCTCTTTTTTTAATCCAGCATCTAGTATCCAGCATCAAGCTTTATCCTGCTTCATTCAAAGAAAAAATCTGTGCAAAGATCTGATCATTATCGAATCCTTTAAGATTGATCGCGCCTGACCTGCAGGATGCTACACATAACCCGCAGCCTTTGCAAAGGACAGGATTGATTTGTGCTCTGCCTGGAAAAAAACGGTCGTCTTCAGGTATAAAAGAAGGTGCTGAATACGGACATACGGAAACACATACACCGCAGGAACTGCAAATTAAAGGGTTGGTTTTCGCAACATTGCCGCTGGCCTGACAAGTCTTCCCGGCAAGAAGTGTTACAGCACGAGAGACAGCAGCTTTTCCCTGAACGATAGATTCATCTATCGGTTTGGGTGCATGTGCCAAACCGCACACAAAAATGCCGTCCGTAGCAAAATCGACCGGTCTGAGCTTTACATGGGCTTCTTCAAAAAAACCGTCGGCATTCCGGGGAATTTTATAAAACCGGGTCAATGAATCGTCAGTCTCCGGAACAATTGCGGAAGCCAAAATTAAAAGGTCGGGCCTGATTTCCATTGTTCGCCTGAGCACCCTGTCTGCGAAAGTCACTTTTAGATCATCATGCTCAACATCTGCGGTTAAGTCCTTATTAGAATCGTAGCGGATAAAAACAATCCCTTTAGAGCGCGCCTCCCGGTAAAGATCTTCACGCAGCCCATAAGGGCGCAAATCCCTGTACAGAATAAAAACGTTCATGCCGGGATTGATCTCTTTTAGTTTCACTGCGCTTTTGATGGACTGGGTACAGCAAACTTTGGAACAGTAAGGCCTTTCTTTGATGCGCGAACCGACACATTGTATAAATACAGCGGTCTTGAGTCGAGCTAACGCCTGATCGTTATCAACAAACCGCTGCTGTAGCTCCAGACCGGTTACAACACGGGAATCCTGGCCGTATAAATACAGGTCAGGCTTTAACTCCGAAGCACCGGAAGCGATGATAGTGACACCATGCTCAAGAACCCTGCTCTCTTCGTTGCTTTTGATTGTTGTTTTGAAATTCCCTACAAAACCGTCAACCTGTGTGATCTGCGAATTCAGAAAAACCTTTATATTCTGATCGGTCCGGACCGCATCGATTAACATGTTTAAATACTTTTGAATATCCTCACCCCGCCAGGTTTCATGGAGGTGCCGTGCCTGCCCGCCGAGGAAGTCTTTCTTTTCGATCAGAAAGGTTTTATACCCCTGCTCAGCCATATTTTGGGCTGCAGCCATACCGGCAACCCCGCCCCCGATAACAAGAGCCGACTGATTAATTTCCATGGTAGATTCTGACAGGGGTTCAAAAAGACGGGCCTTGGCAATGGCCATTTTGACTATATCTTTTGACTTCTCCGTGGCTTTTCCAGGATTATCTTGATGTACCCAGGAGCACTGATTCCGGATGTTTGCCATCTCAAACAGATATTTATTGACTCCGGCATTGATTAAAGTCTCCTGAAAAAGAGGTTCATGTGTTTTCGGCGTACAGGCTGCCACAACCACCCGGTTCAGCCGATGCTCCTTTATGACCTCGGTAATTTTGTCCTGGGTGTCCTGTGAGCAACTGAACATATTGTCCTCCACATGGACAACTCCAGGTTGATTTTTTGAATACTCCACCACATCATCGATATTTACTATCCCTGCTATATTGGTTCCGCAGCGGCAGACAAAAACACCGATTCTAGGCGGTTCCCCGCGTACATCTATCTCTTCCGGAATATCTCTTGTCTTTGTAAGAGACCATCGTGACCCGGCTAATATGCTGCCGGCTGCACTTGCAGCGGCGCTGGAATCTATAACGGAAGACGGAATATCCTTGGGCGCCTGAAAAGCTCCGCAAACAAAAATTCCGGGCCTGGAAGTCTTAACAGGTTCAAAGCTGCTTGTACGGGCAAAATTGTAATGATCCAGATCAATGCCCCATTTCCCAGCCTTTTCAGCTATTTCCATGGACACCGTCAGGCCTACAGACAGAACCACCATGTCGAATTCCTCTTCAACACTCTTCCCGGTCTCGTCAACATAACGGATAAGCTGCATCCCTGTTTCTTTTACCGGGACAATATTGGTAATTCTCGACTTTATGAATCTCACCCCCAGATCATCTTTGGCGCGAATATAATATCTTTCAAAGTCTTTTCCGTAGGTGCGAATATCTATATAAAAAATAGCCGCATCCAGATTCCCGTGGCTGTGTTCCTTGGCCAGCATGGCTTCCTTTATGGCATAGGTACAGCAAACCCCGGAGCAGTATCCGTTGGCACCCAGGTGCACATCCCTGGATCCTATGCATTGCAGCCAGGCAATCTTTTTCGGCTCTTTCTTATCTGAAGGTCGAACCAGATGACCGCCGTAAGGCCCGGAGGCTGATAAAATCCTCTCAAACTCCATGGAAGTTACGACGTTTGGATGTTTTGCATAATTAAAGGTGTCGTGCTTAGACGGATCATAAGGCTTGGCACCAGAGGCAAGTATGATTGAACCGACATTTACCTCAACTGTTTCATCCTTTTGAGAATGGGTTTTGAGAGTCAGAGCCTCGGCCTTGCAAACTTTGACACATTCGAAACATTCACAGCATACCATACAGTTAAGGCATTTTTCAGCCTCAATAACCGCCTGGTTTTCCCTTAGGCCCCGTTCAACTTCAGTAAAACCCTTCTTCCTCTTTTCCATGGATATCCTGGGCATTCTGGATCTTTTGACCTTTTCAATATCTTTACTGAACGGATTGAAGTTTTCCTGGGGCAACTGAAGAGGTTCTCGTCCCTCTTTCAAGTCCTCGGCATTCAGGTATCTTGATATGGAAACAGCGGCCTCTCGACCGGCGGCAACAGCTTTAATTGCAATGGATGGGCCGGTCTGTGCGTCACCGCCTGCAAATATCCCCTTTTTTGTGGTTTCGAAGGTTAAGGGATCGACCTGTATGTTATGCCATCTGTCCAATTCAACACCCGTCGCACTTTCAAGAAAAGACGTATCGGTTCTTTGACCGATGGCAGGTATTATAATATCTGTATCAACAACAAATTCACTACCCTTAACAGGGACAGGGCGACGTCGGCCCGATGCATCGGGATCGCCTAATTCCATTTTAATGCATTTCAGACCGACCGCTCTTCCCTCGTTTTCGACCACCTCCACCGGAGCCATGAGGAACTGAATATCAACCCCTTCTTCAAGGGCATCTTCAATCTCCTCATTTCGTGCAGGCATCTCTGCTTGGGTGCGCCTGTAAAGGATGCTTACTTTATCTGCGCCTAATCGAAGAGCAGATCTTGCAGCATCGATTGCAACGTCACCACCACCAATAATTACGACGCTACCCTCTAACTTCTTAATGTCATAAAGTGCCGAATCTCTTAAAAATTTAACCCCGGGGATAACACCTTTGGCGTCTTCATTCGGAATATTAAGCTTCATGTCGGCGTGGCAACCGATAGCAAGATAGACCGACTTGTACCCATCGTCCATCAGACCGTCAATGGTAATATCTCGCCCAAGAGCGGTATTAAATTTAATCTCAACACCGAGCCTGGTAACCCATTTTATCTCTTTTTCAAGCACGTCCGGCGGAAGCCTGTAGTCCGGAATCCCCACTCTGAGCATTCCACCTGCCACGGGAAGTGCTTCAAAAATTGTAACCGGGAAACCATCTTTTGCTAAAAAATATGCTGCTGTTAAACCGGCAGGACCTGCACCGATGATTGCAACTTTTTCATCCCTGGGAGTAATATCCGGAAGAGGCAGTTCATTAATATTAAACTTGTCCGCTGCAAATCGTTTAAGGGAGCAGATAGAGATCGGTTCATCGACCTCTTTTCTGCGGCACGCTTCTTCACAGGGGTGGGGGCAGATGCGGCCGATTACCCCCGGTAAGGGCAAAGTTCTTGTAATTATCTCAAGGGCCTCCTGATATTTCTCCTGTGCAATCATGGCCACGTATCCATGGGCGTTTACATGGTTCGGGCAAGCAATGGTGCAGGGTGAATGATCCCGTTTATCTACTGAATATGCTCCCGGTATTGCCTGTGCATATGGTTTATAAACAGCTCTCCGATCACAAAGTCCCCCATCATAAAGATCCGGAAGGCTGACAGGACAAACCTCGGCACAATCTCCGCATCCCGTGCATTTATCAATATCTATATATCTTGCAGTGCTATTCAGGGCTATCTTAAAGTTACCCGCTTCGCCGGATATTTCTTTAATCTCAGATAGAGTGTGAAGTTCGATATTTATATGCCGGCCGACCTCGACCAGTTTGGGTGAAATAATTCACATGGCGCAATCATTGGTGGGAAAGGTTTTGTCCAGTTGTGACATTACACCACCGATGGCAGGTGACTTTTCAACGAGATGAACATAAAATCCGGAATCAGCTAAATCCAGAGCTGATTGCATTCCGGCAATTCCGCCACCTACAACCAGTACCGATCCGATTACATCCTCAGACATGGTTTGATTCTCCTGATAAAATAAAGAGCAATTTTTAGGCCAATAATTTTGAAAATGTTAATTTGCTATATCATCAATATCCAAACTTAAATAAATATAGGGTGTAAAAAAGCATGTCAATAAATTTATGACGGCTTCGTAAAAAGTCCAACTTCTGCGTTGCGCTGCATCCTTTGTCACTGCAGCGTACTATATGTACGCTTCGTTCCTCAGGATTTGCCCGCCTTGAATTTGGATCTTTTTACTTTGCCGTCGGATTTTGACTTTTTACGAAACTGTCTATCTTGGTATTTTGTTTTATTGACTGTAACGAAACATTGGATTAATATCCACGTTCAAGTGGATTGGCTGATGAAAAATTATAAAGACAAAGTGGTCGAAACGGCTGAATTCTTAAGAGCTCGGATTGAAAAGCTTCCCCAAATAGGCCTTATGACCGGAACAGGCCTTGGGGAAAGTACAAAATCTTTAGACATATCCGCATCCTTTGAATATAAAGACATCCCCCATTTTCCAACATCAACAGTTGAAAGCCATTCGGGTAGGCTTCTTTTCGGCAGCATGCAGGGCAAACAGATCATTACCATGCAGGGCCGTTTTCATCTTTACGAGGGTTACTCACCACTTGAGGTCTCTTTCCCCATCAGAGCAATGCAGGAGCTTGGCGTTAAGATTTTGATAATTACCAATGCCGCCGGAGGTCTTAATCCCGAATTTAATCCCGGTAACATTATGATCATTGAAGATCATATTAATTTGACAGGATCAAATCCTTTGATCGGACCCAATGAAGAAAACTGGGGAATCAGATTTCCGGATATGATCAATGCATACGATCAAAAGCTAGGGACGTATGCGGAAAAAGCAGGCAAAGATGCCGGTATCCATCTACAGAAAGGAATTTATGCCGGACTTAAGGGGCCGTCACTTGAAACGCCGGCCGAGGTTCGCTTTTTAAGGACCATCGGCGCCGATGCCGTGGGTTTTTCAACCATACAGGAAGTTATTACTGCTGTTCATGCCGGACTGAAGGTGCTCGGTCTGTCGACCATAACCAATGTTCACGATCCGGATACGCCTGTTCCTGCAACGGTTGAAGAAATCATTGCCGTGGCCAAGCAAGCTGCTCCCATGCTGGAAATGGTCATCCGCAATGTTGTGGGGAATATTTAACCTACTTACAAGACCACAAACCCAAAAACAATCCTTGACTGTCTCGTAAAAAGGAGAAGAAAATAATGGAAATGGATATTTTTGAAGAAATGGAAGCACCGGAACTAAGACAATATATTGAATTCCTCCTTTGGCACTACAGAGTCGTTGATGCTTTCTGGTTTATCAATGTGGCTGAGCGATTTGATCAACCAACAGCAGAACGAATTAATGAAAAAGTGTGGGGACGTGTTTCATCAATGGCCGCAAAAGATCTGATCTCCCGGTTTCACATCAAGGAAAGAGGTCTTAAAGGTTTTGTTAACGCCTTGAAGTTTTTTCCCTGGTGCATTCTGGTCGGATATGAGATTCAAGAATCAGATCAGGAAGTGATCATTTCTGTGCCATCTTGCCCTACACAGGAAGCCAGGCTCAGGCGCGGTCTGGGAGAATTTGATTGCAAGGAAATGCACCGGGGCGAATTTACAAGCTTTGCTCATGAAATAGACGATGCCATTGGAGTTGAATGTCTTTTCGCCCCCCCTGATCCTCATCCCAAAGATATGTTCTGCAAGTGGCGCTTCTATCTCGAAAAACAAATAAATCACAATGACCGAGATTCAAAATGACAGCCACGACCTCACATGAATGGACGTTTCTCTGGCCCGTGCGATGATTTCAGCAAGATCCAGTGGCATATTGAAATTGTGACGACAAGCGATTCAATCGGAACATATTAATAGGAACTGCTATTAAATCTGCAAGAACAGTTTATGCAGACTTTAACAAACAAGGGGAATAAAAATTATGGTAAAAGTAGGGATTATAGGGGGTTCAGGTCTGGATGATCCGGAATTGCTTGGCAATGCAGAAAGCATGAGTGTAGACACTCCTTATGGAAGGCCGTCTTCAGCGCTGTCTGTCGGCAAGATTAGTGGTGTTGATGTTGTACTTCTCGCAAGGCATGGAAAAAAGCATCAGTTAAGCCCGACTCAGGTAAATTACAGGGCCAACATTTTTGCTATGAAAGACCAGGGCGTGACCCACATTGTTGCGACAACCGCCTGTGGCAGCCTTAAAGAGGAGATAGACAGAGGGCACTTCGTGATTGTTGACCAGTTCATTGATTTTACAAAGCACAGAAAAATAACGTTTCATGATTCCTTTGAAAACAGGGCTGTGCATACGCCTATGGCTGAGCCTTTTGACATTGAACTGAGAAAGACACTTCATAAAGCAACAAAAGAGCTGGGCTATGTAGCCCATTTTGGCGGAACTGTGATAACCATCGAGGGGCCGAGGTTTTCAACTAAAGCAGAGTCAAAGATGTTTAGGATGTGGGGAGGGGATGTCATTAATATGTCGGTTGCTCCTGAGGTGATTTTGGCAAACGAGGCCAAGGTACCGTACGCTGCTGTTGCCATGTCAACCGACTATGACTGCTGGAAAGAAGATGAGGAGCCGGTTTCATGGGAAGAAATTTTAGAGATGTTCAATCGGAATGCTGATCGAGTTAAAAAGCTTCTGATACATGTTGTTTCAATGATAAAGCGGGGGAATTAATATGAACATAAAAGACAGGATCAGGACTGTGCCGAACTGGCCGATTGAAGGTGTGATGTTCAGGGATATTACAACACTTTTGCAGGATCCCGAGGCGTTCAGAGAGACGTGTGACATGCTGTATAAGCGTTACAAGAAAGTGGAGATTGACAAAATAGTCGCAATTGATGCAAGAGGGTTCATTTTCGGTGCGGTGCTGGCTTATAAACTTAATATTGGATTTGTTCCTGTAAGGAAAGCAGGAAAGTTACCGTATAAAACTATCAGCGAGTCATATACACTTGAATATGGCGAAAGTATTGTTGAGATGCATAAAGATTCAATTGAAAAGGGTGAGAAGATTCTAGTTGTGGACGATCTTATAGCAACTGGCGGCACTATTTCCGCAGCAACAAAGCTGGTCGAAAGACTGGAGGGCGAAATCGTTGAGTGTGTTTTTGTTGTCGAACTCCCCGACCTAAAAGGCAGGGAAAAGATAAAAAAATATAAAATATTTACTTTAACAGAATTTGAAGGAGAATAATATTGAAGAAGCGGAGCAAAGCAACCGATATATTACCCCGGAGTGTTGTTATTCGTCAAGCGATCTTAACAATAAAATAGTATTGTATCATGAAGTGTTATAGGAGAATTCAGAAATATATTCCGTCACAATAGGAAAAGAATATTTTGACGACGACCTTTAAGGGAATCAAATGATTTTTGATATTGTCATACATAACGGTCTTATTATTACGGTTAATTCTGATTTTGATATTATTGAAAACGGTGTGGTTTGTATAAAGGAAGAAAAGCTCGACAGGATTGAAGCACGGGCAGAAGATGAGCCTTTGCCTGAAGCAGAAAAAATAATAGATGCTAATGGCGGTATTATTGTGCCCGGTCTTGTAAATACTCATACCCATCTTCCCATGACATTGTTCAGAGGGCTTGCCGATGATCTTCCTCTGGCTCTATGGCTGAATGAATATATCTTTCCTGCTGAAAAAAAACATATAAATTCCGAATCCGTTAAACTGGGAACCCTTCTGGCCTGTGCTGAGATGATACTGTCAGGAACTACAACCTGCTGTGACGGATATTTTTTCGAAGATGATGTTGCATCAGCGGTTTCTAAATCAGGAATCAGGGGAGTATTAGGACAGGGTGTTATCGATTTTCCTGCACCCGGTGTGCCTGATCCGTCAGACAATATCAAGAATGCAATAGCGTTTATTGAAAAATGGGATGGTGTATCTTCTTTGATAATCCCCTCAGTATTTTGCCATTCCCCGTATACATGTTCTGAAGAGACACTAAAAAAGGCCAAGGCCGCCTCTGATTCAAAAGGACTTCTTCTCCAGATCCATGCAGCTGAAACCAAAAGCGAATATGTACGGATTCAGACCGAACAACACACGACTCCGGTGAAGTACCTGGATAGAATCGGCATCCTGGATGAAAATACCCTGATCGTTCACGGCATATGGCTGGATGATGATGACATCGATATCATCGCAAAACGCCGGTCAAAGGTTTCCCATAACCCCCAGAGCAATATGAAGCTTGCCTCGGGCATTGCACCGGTTCCGAGTCTATTGAACGCCGGCGTGACAGTGGGTCTTGGTACGGACGGGTGCGCCAGCAACAATGATTTGGATCTTTTCCTGGAAATGGACACGGCTGCCAAACTTCATAAGGTGAATCTTCTCGATCCCACGGTCATGGATGCCAGAACCGTATTGAAAATGGCAACAATAGACGGCGCAAAAGCCATAGGTCTTGATAAAGATATCGGCTCCCTTGAACCAGGCAAACAGGCGGATGTCATTATTATCGATACCGAAAAACCCCACCTGGTTCCCATGTACGACCCCGTATCCCATATTATCTATACCGTCCATGGTTCGGATGTAAGGGATGTGATGGTTGCCGGAAGAATTCTTTTAAGAAATAAGAACCTGCTGACCATAGACCTAAAAGATATATTAGAAAGAGTTACCCACTTAAGTGGGACCATAAAGAAAAAGTTGACGGTTTCGTAAAAAGTCCAACTTCTGCCAAAAAATGGCAAGGACATTGCCGAATATTGTTGCAACACCTGCGGTCTTGGTATTCTCTTATTCAACATAATCAACCGATATCTAATCATTTCTCTATTTTTTACAATCGATTTTCAACTCTTGCATGATTTTTGCATTAACTTAGCTATTACTCATCCATAAATAGATTTGAGCACCAAGTAGTTTCCAATTTATAAATGAGATATTGTTTCGATGAGCAAGGCCGCACAAGGGTTTTCTCCGAGGCGTACTTTCTGTACGTCGAGGGCGGAAACCCGCGGAGAACGCCGCTCATCGGAAAAATAGCCATTTATGGATGGAAACTAGCTAAACCATGTTACAATTATAGAATACATAGGGCTGACTTGTGAAATTCAAACCTTTTATCCAATTTGTTATCTTGTTGACATTATTATGCTTTATTGGAGGATGTGCGGATAGAATGCCATACTCCTTTAACGGCAATGTTTCGCGCTATCCACACTCTCAGATTGTGGACTCAATGCACCTGAAGGGCGGTTGTTATGCTGAACTTGAAACCAATGATTCAGGGAAAAAAGTATTAGAATATTATAAATATCAAATGAGTAAAACAGGTTGGTCCATAAGGGTTGAACGAGAATCTGCAGCACCCGATATTGATGGCTCAGGATCAGCCGCATTTTTGGCTCTTTTTAAAGACAATACAGGTTTAATGATCGATACCTATACACCGGCTGGTGACGGTAAAACACAGATAGCTTTGTTTATGGGAGATACTGATGAATAAAAAAGGTTTTACGTTGATTGAAATTATTGTTACCCTTGCAATCCTTGGCATAATATCAGCCATTGCCATACCCAGTTTTTTTTCCTGGCTTCCCAGATATAAGCTGCAAACATCGGTAAGACATATTTATGATGACATGAATATGGCGAGATCCGGAGCGGTAAGAAGCAACACCGTTGCAGTTGTAAAATTTGATATTCCAAACGACACTTATATAGTATTTTTAGATACAGATGATAGTTGGTCGTGGGATGGATCCGAAACCGTCCTAAGTAGCGGCACATTGGAAGATGGCATACAGATTACCGGCACTACATTATCTTCCAATACCTATGGATTTAATAATAGAGGAATGACCCAAACCGGGGCAATCCCGGGCGATGTCCATTTGACAAATGCAAGCGGACTATTTATGGGTGTGCGCGTAAATGTAGCCGGCGGTCTCTCAATTATACAAAGCTCGGATGGAGGCACCACCTGGAGTTAATTTAACGATAATAATCCTTATCCCGGGTTGACACAGATTGTTTACCTAAAAAGTCGAGAGGCCTTTGAAATAAAATTTATATCAAAGGCCTCTTTATTTTGAATTGCAGGGTAATATTCCTGCTCATGGGGCTTTTTCGATTTTAGCAGCGCAAACCTTAAACTCCGGGATTTTGGCAATAGGATCAAAAGCCGGATTGGTGAGTATATTGGCCGGGCATTCTGCAAAATGAAACGGCACGAAAAGTACACCGGGTTTTACCTTGCTGGTTACCCTGGCCGGGGTCTTCATTTCACCTCTTCGCGTGGAAAGTAAAACCATATCACCGTCTTGAACCGCTAATTTATTGGCATCTTCAGGATTAAGTTCCACATATCCGGTTTTCTGTTCGGCATGAAGATGCGCAGATGCTCTCGTCATGGTGCCGGTATGAAAATGTGCGAAATTTCGACCGGTGGTTAGAAAATATGGGTATTTATCGTCAGGCATCTCGTCCGGGTCGAGATACTCGATGGCATGAAACATGCCCTTACCTCTGGTAAATTGTTCTTTATGTAAAAATGGGGTCCCGGGATGTTCGGAATTCGGACAGGGCCATTGCAACCCGTCAAGCCCCAGTCTCTCATAAGTCATACCTCCATAACTGGGGGTGACAGAGGTCATTTCATTAAAGATCTCTTCAGAATTTTCGTAGCTCATTTTATAGCCCATGGCTGTAGAAAGTTTTGATATAATTTCCCAGTCGGCAAGTGCATTTCCGACAGGATCAATAGCTATATTCACCTTTACACACCGGCGCTCAGTGTTGGTAAACGTTCCTTCCTTTTCAGCAACCGAAGCCGCCGCAAAAACCACATCAGCTTTTTGAGTTGTCTCAGTTTGAAAAATGTCCTGGCAAATTAGAAGCTCAAGTTTTTCCAGGGCCTTGTTAATATGGTTCTGGTCAGGATCACTCATCATGGGATTTTCGCCAATCACATACAGTGCCTTTAATTTCCCGTTCAGCATGGCCGGAATCATATCGGTTATGGTGTAACCAATCTGATCCGGCAGCTTTTTTCCCCAGGCCTTAGAAAACTTTTCATTATTGGCCTCAACGGTTACCGGCTGATAGGCCGGAAAAACGTTGGGCAGACCTCCCATGTCACAGGCGCCCTGGACATTGTTCTGTCCTCTAAGAGGATTTACACCTCCGCTTCTCACACCCACATTGCCGCAAAGCATGGCAATATTACAACAGGATTTGACGTTATCCACACCAGTGGTGTGCTGGGTGATTCCCATGGCATAAAGGAGTGCAGCGGGAGAATTTGTGGCATAAAGTTCTGCCATTCTTTCCAAGTCCCCTTGAGCTATACCGGATATGGCTTCAACTTTATCCGGTGTGTATGTTTCAACAACTTTCTTTAATTCATCAAACCCTTCGGTCCTTTCATCGATGTAGCTTTTTGCATGCCAGTCATTTTTGATAATGACATGCATCATACCGTTAAGCAGGGCCACATCACTTCCAAGGCGGTGGCGCACATGAATATCTGCAAAACGGGCCAGCTGAATATTTCTGGGGTCAGCCACGATGAGCTTGGCACCCTTTTCTTTGGCCCGGAAAACGCGACGGGCGATAAGAGGATGGTTCTCCGTTGTATTCGTACCGATAACGAAAATACAGGCAGCATCCTCGATTTCCGCAATGGAATTAGTCATGGCTCCACTCCCAAACGCAGCGGCAAGACCTACCACAGTAGAGGAATGTCAGAGCCGGGCACAATGGTCCACATTGTTGGTTCCGATTGCCGCTCTTGTAAATTTCTGTGCCAGATAATTCTCTTCATTGGTAACTTTAGCAGAAGCAAGCACGCCAACACTGTCCGGGCCATGTTTTTGGATAATGGCCTTAAGCTTGTCCGCAGTGGTCTGGATGGCCTCATCCCATGTGGTTTCCTGTAAATTCCCATCTTTCTTTAACATTGGGGATTTCAGGCGCTTATCGCTAACCACATGCTCATGGAGATTCCAGCCCTTGATGCACAGCTTTCCTTCATTCACCAGATGTGTCTTCATCGGCAGGGTACCCACAAGCTTTCCGTCAAACACCTGAAAAAGCACACCGCAACCACATCCGCAATATGAACATATCGAAGGAATTATTTTGTAATCCATAACCTTTTACTCCCTGAAAGTTTGTTTGACTGATTTGAAATTCATTTTTTCTATTTTATCAATATTAAATTCTTAGATCGGCTTTATCTTCAGTGTCACCTCATCACCCAGCAGGTTGAATGGAGATTGATCTGCGTTGGTTCCGGTTACATAGCCAAATACATCTTCCACCGTTTCATTGACTTTGCGGTAAAGCAACCTCAATGGAATATCCACGGGACATGTATCTTCGCACAGGCCGCAGTCTATGCACCGGCCTCCCATATGCACCGCCCTGACAAGGTGAAAAATCGGAACTTCGGGCGGAATGCTGCCAGTAGCGATCAGGTCCGTATGCTCAAGACTGCATTCCTCGCAAAAACAAACCGGACAGATATTGCGGCACCCGTAGCACTTCAGGCATTTTTGAAATTCATACATCCAGCGGTTGAAGCGGTCTTCCTGGCTGAACTCTTCGGCCGCTTTAACTTCTATAATATTGTCTATGCCAATCATTTTCTTAAAAGATCCTACCTGTTCTGGCTCGAGGTAGGAGCAATCCCCATGTTCCTTGAGTTTGGAAGGGCAGCAATTAACGTTGATTGTCTCCAAATTGTCAGGATTCAATTGATTCCAGACATATAGAACATTCAAAGCCCTCTGGTTACAGTCACGAGCCAGCAGGCCTATTTTTATTTCAGGACGCTCAGCAGCAATCTTTGTGGCTATCTTCTCAAGGGAATACCGTGCCTGGCCGGCAATTAATTCATCAACCTCGTCAAGATTATCCTTGGTAAAACAATGGGGCAGCGGGTGTTTCTGCACCATCTTATATCCTAAAAACAGGTCTACCTTGTCCTGATCGAGCCACTCTTTGACCTGCTCCTGCATCGTAACAAGCATGCTGGTTTTACCGCCAGTAGTGCTGAAAGGTTCGGGCCATTCTTTCATCTGCTCTTCCATATTATCCTCCCTCTACGCTCTCAACTTCTGCGCTCTTGGCTTCTATCTCGGCCTCACATTTGCTCTCGATGGCAGACAGGTCAAGTTCACCTGTCAAAGGGCTCGGACCCATCGCCTTGATCTTTTCGGTGAAATCAGTAACCACCTGAACAAATTTTTGGGCCTCTGCCGAAGATATCCAATCCAGATGCAGACGGCCTTCTAACCCCATAAAATTCAAAAGCTCCTGCAAAAACGTCATCCGCTTGATCGTCATGAAATTACCGTACAGGTAATGGCAGTCGCCAACATGTCACCCGCCCACCAGGACCGCATCAGCTCCGCTTTGAAAGGCCCTCAAAATGTGGTGAGGTGATATGGTGGCCGAACACATGACACGAATGGGCCGAATATTAGGCGGGTACTCCATGCGGCTTACACCCGCCAGATCAGCTGCGCCATATGCGCACCAGTTGCACATAAAAGCAATGATTTTGGGCTCAAAAATATCCTCTTTCACCTTGTTCTCCTTAATCCTTAGTCATTAGTCAATAGTCCCGCCTGAGGCGGATCACTTGTCACTGAAATCACACGCTCAATGCGCCTTTGATCTGAGCATAAAGTTGATTGTTATTAAATCCCATCAGGATTGGTGCCTCGGAAGGGCATGCCGCCGCACAGGCTCCGCAGCCCTTGCACAATGCCGGGTTTACTTCAGCCACTAACTTTTCATAATCGAATGTGATGGCGCCAAAGGGACAAACATTGATACACCCCAGACATCCGGAACATAGCTCCGGAGAAATATGGCAGATTATCCCCCCCAGCTTGATGTTTTCCATGGCAAGAACGGTTACTGCCCTGGATGATGCAGCCTGAGCCTGAGTAATGGATTCATCTATTGGTTTTGGTGCATGAGCAAGTCCGCATACGAAGACACCGTCCGTGGAAAAATCGACAGGCCTGAGTTTGACATGGGCTTCCGCAAAAAAACTGTCCTGATTCTGGGGCACTTTGTAAAGCTGCGCCAGGGGATTTTCCGCGTCAGGAACAATGGCGGAAGCGAGAATCAAAAGATCGGGATTAATTTTCATTTGTCGTCCGAGAACTTTGTCGCTGAATGTTACCTGCAGATCTTCCTGCTCGACAGATACAGCCAAGTCTTTGTCAAAGTCGTAACGAATAAAAACAATACCCCCGGAACGTGCCTTCCGGTAAATATCCTCTCTCAATCCAAATGGGCGCATATCCCTGTAAAGAATAAAGACGTTCATTTCGGGATTTATTTCTTTGAGTTTCAGGGCGCTTTTTATGGATTGCGTACAGCAGACCTTCGAGCAGTAAGGTCGCTCCGGATTGCGAGAACCGACACACTGGACAAATGCAGCCGTTTTTAGTTGTCCTAAAGCAGGATCATTCTCAATAAACCGCTTTTGCAGTTCCAGACCGGTGACAACACGGGAATCCTGCCCGTACAAATACTCGTCCGGCTTTAACTCCGAAGCACCGGATGCAATGATGGTTACACCATGTTCCAGAACATTGCTCTTGCTGCCGTTTTGGATGGTCGTTTTGAAATTTCCTACAAACCCTTCCACTTGTGTAATCCGGGAATTTAAAAATATTTCTATGTTATTGTCAGACTGGACCTCATCAATCAAGGTGGTCAGATACTGTTGAACATCTTCGCCCCGCCAGGTTTCGTGGAGATGCCGTGCCTGTCCGCCTAAAACCTCGGTTTTCTCGATCAGATAAGTCCGATATCCCTGGCTTGACATGTTTTTGGCTGCTTCCATACCGGCAACGCCGCCTCCGATAACAAGAGCCGCATGGGTAATCGGCATGGTCGCTTCTTCCAATGGTTCAAACAGGGTCGCTTTGGCTACGGCCATTCTGACCATATCTTTAGACTTTTCCGTGGCCGCATCCGGGTCGTTTTTATGAACCCAGGAGCACTGGTTTCGGATATTTGCCATCTCGAACAGATATTTATTGATACCCGCGTTAATTAGAGTCTCCTGAAAAAGCGGCTCATGGGTTTTCGGGGTACAGGAGGCCACAACCACCCGGTTCAGCTTATGTGCTTTGATGACTACGGTCATGTTTTCCTGGGTGTCCTGGGAGCAACTGAACATATTCTCTTCCACATGGACAACACCGGGCAAACCTTTGGCAAATTCCACCACTGCAGGAACATCGACAACACCCGCAATATTGGTGCCGCAACGACATACAAAAACGCCAACCCGTGGGGCTTCTTCCCTAACATCTATCTCATCGGGTATATGTTTTGTTTTTGTATGGGTCCACCGGGCTTCGGACAATCTGCTTCCCACCACACCTGCTGCGGCACTGGCATCGACAACCGATGTAGGAATATCCTTGGGCGCCTCAAAAGCACCGCAGACATAAATACCCGGCTTTGAACTTTCAACCGGTGTAAAACTGCTGGTGCTGGCAAAGTTGTAATGGTCCAGATCAACGCCTAATCTCTGAGCCAGTTCTGTTCCTTCCTCAGTTGCCATCAGGCCCACGGAAAGGACCACTATATCAAATTCCTCATCGATCTTCTTACCCGTTTCGTCCACATATCGGATGAGATGCCTTCCAGTGCCGTCAACGGGAGTAACGTTGGTGATCTTGGATTTGACAAAACGAACTCCCGCTTCATCCTTTGCCTGGTTGTAATATCTTTCAAAGTCTTTTCCATAAGTTCGTATGTCAATATAAAAAATAGCTGCATCCAGATCCCCGCTGCTGTGTTCTTTGGCCAGTATTGCTTCCTTGACGGCATAGGTACAGCAAACTCCGGAGCAGTAACCCTGGGAGCCCAAATGCTCATCCCTGGACCCTATGCATTGCAGCCATGCGATTTTTTCAGGCTCTTTATGATCAGAGGGCCGGACAAGATGACCGCCGTATGGCCCGGAAGCTGATAGAATTCTTTCAAATTCAAGGCTGGTTACAATATTGGGGTGCTTTTTGTAGCCGAAAGTATCATGAACCGCGGGATCAAAAGTCTTGCTGCCGGGGGCAATTATGATTGCTCCCACGTCAAGTTCAACTATTTCATCCTGCTGGGAATGGTCAATGGCATTTACTCCGCAAAATTCCGTGCAGATTTTACAACCGCCGGTTTTGAAATGAATGCACCTGTCACGGTCAATGACCGGGGTGTTAGGAACAGCCTGGGCATAGGGAACATAAATCGGTTTACGTCCCACAAGCCCCATATCATATTCGGAGGGAATCGGTTCTAAATCGTATTTGGAAATGTTGGCTCGAATTTTATCTATCGTGATATGCCCGGTAGGGCATACTGAAGCACAGGCGCCACAGCCCATACAAACATCGGTCTGAACATGGAAAGGAGTATCCACTTTCATGTCAACACCACGACCTGTCAGGCTGATAGCGCTGTTTCCCATTCTTTCACATACGCGGACGCAAAGACCGCAAAGAATACATGTCTCGTCTTCTTTTGTAAAGCGCGGTTCTTCAATACCGTATTGGTCCGCCAGTTTTTTAATGATGGGAACATCCGGACAGCGGGCAAGTAGCAATTCTACAATCAGTTTACGACCATCATGTACCGTCTCAGTGTCAGTTTTAACCTCCATACCTTCCCAGATGGGGTAATTGCAGGCGGTTACAAAACGGGTGCGACGTCCATCATATAGTTCCACGGTACACAGACGGCACATGCCGGCCGGTTCAAGGGCTTTATGATGACACAATGTAGGGATTTCAACCCCGTATTTTTCAGCGACCTGAAGGATATAATCTCCTTCTTCCCCCTGGACTTTTTTCCCGTTAAGCTTGAATGTAATCATAGTATTTAATCTTTTTATATCCTTAGATTATTTAATGACAACAGCATTAAACTTGCATGATTCGTAGCAAATACCACATTTGATACATTTTTCATTGTCCAACTTATGAGGTTTTTTCTTTTCGCCGGTGATGGCCTCCTCCGGACATCTTTTGGCACACAGGGTGCAGCCGGTACACAGTTCCGGATCAATTTCATAATAAAAGAGCGGTTTGCAAACGCCGGCAGGGCATTTTTTATCCCTGATATGGGCTTCGTATTCATCACGAAAATATAAAATAGTTGTAAGCACCGGGTTCGGAGCAGAAGTGCCCAGACCACAAAGGGAAAACTTCTGAATCATCATTCCCAATTCTTCCAGAAGCTCAATATCCCCGTCCTTACCCTTGCCATTACAGATATCGGTTAAAATCTCCAGCATCTGCTTGATCCCTTCCCGGCAGGGATTACACTGGCCACATGATTCCTCTTTAAGAAAATCAAGAAAATAACGAGCAATATCGACCATGCAGGTATCCTGGTCCATTACGATCATTCCGCCGGAACCCATGATGGAACCGACTTTGTTAAGCTCGTCAAAATCGACGCCCAAATCCAGAAACTGTTCCGGAATACATCCTCCTGAAGGACCTCCCGTTTGAACAGCTTTAAACTTCTTCTTTTTGGGTATTCCGCCGCCGATATCAAAAATAATAGTTCTTAAGCTCGTCCCCATGGGAACTTCAACCAAACCGGTGTTGACCACTTTTCCAACAAGCGAAAATATCTTGGTCCCCTTGCTGTTCTCAGTCCCGATGGATGCATACCAATCAGCACCTTTATTGATAATCACCGGCACATTGCCCCAGGTTTCCACATTATTCAGCAATGAAGGGCTCTCACGAAATCCCCTTTCCACGGTATGAATATATTTTGCTCGAGGCCGGCCGGGATTTCCTTCAAGCGATGCCATTAAAGCGGTGGATTCACCACACACAAAGGCTCCGCCGCCTCGACTGATATGAATATCATAATCAAATCCCGAGCCTAAAATATTTTCTCCCAGAAGTCCCAGTCTCCTGGTATTTTCCAATGCAAGTGAAAAGTTTTTTACTGCCAGAGGATACTCATGGCGCACATAAACATATCCTTCATGAGACCCTACGGCGATGGCGCCGATAATCATCCCTTCCAAAACACTGTGGGGATTCCCTTCCAACAGGCTCCGGTCCATGTAAGCGCCGGGATCCCCTTCATCCGCATTGCAAATCACGTATCGATCACCGTCATGCTTGGCACAAGTCGCCCATTTAATGCCTGTGGGGAATCCACCGCCGCCGCGTCCCCTTAGACCCGATTTTTTGATCTGATCAATGATCTCTTCCGGTGCCATATCAAAAAGCGCTTTTTCAAGGGCCGAATATCCGTCCACCGATATATAGTCTTCGATGCTGGTGGGATCGATCAAACCGTTGTTCCCGAAAATAATCCTTTGCTGGAGTTT